>JALONX010000458.1:4754-10349 GCA_025454695.1 Chloroflexaceae bacterium | reverse complement strand
TTATCAATTTTTTTTACCACGACTTCGCAGCCTCCTGCCGAAAGAAAACAATCGCTTGCTGGAAGTCGAATAAGTCTTTCTCCGTCCGTTTCCTGCAAAAATTGATTCTGTATCTGTAAAGCGGCCTGCTGCCGAGCCTGGTGTTTCATTGCAAACTCAAGCCGTAGGCTCCATTCCGGCAGGGGCAGTAGTTGTATACATGCAAGCAAGAGGCAGAGAAATAGTAGCGGTAGACACGCGAGCAAGCGAATGTTCCGCCAGTAGATGATGGCATAGCCTACAGCCAGGAGTAGCCCAACACCGAAGAGTAACGAACTAGCCAACCAGAGAAACGGTGTACCAAATTGTGACAATAATGCCATGAGGGTGAAGTTAAATAAATAGAACAATGCTACTGGGAATGCACATGCACTAATAAACACTCCAATAAAAGCCATTTCCGCAACAGTAGCATGGATAATGGGGCGCTTCACTACTTTCCTCCCGGTGAAAAGGTTACGCTATCACGCCTTAACGATATGGAAACGTTAGCAACAGCGTCAAGCACTTGAGTGCATTGTGAGACGTTAACCCGCTTCTCTTTACACCCCGCAGGCCGAAATCTAACAGTATTGGGAGGGGGCTGGGCCTCTCCCAATTTAATTTCAAAATTTCCCCCAAAATCCCCTGCAACTTTTTTTCTCTCCAGCTGTATTTCTAGTAGAAGCGGTGTTTACACCAGCCCGTGGCACCAGCGGGCACAACGCACCAGGGTAATGCATGGACTCGTGGGCCGGGTTGCCAGAACAACGTCTGCTTACCCTCGCTCAGCGGGGCGTGGCCGATGCCTATGGCGAACTGGTGCGGCGCTACCAGGGCGAGCTGTATAACGTGGTCTACCGGCTGCTAGGCGACCAGCACGAGAGCCTTGACCTGACCCAGGAGAGCTTTGTGCAGGCCTACAACGCCCTGGCCAGCTTCGATACGTCGCGCCCGTTTGGGCCGTGGATCAAGCGCATTGCCACCAACCTGGCCCTGAACTGGTTGCAACGTCGCCATGTACTCACCACCCCGCTCACCCGGCCAGCCCAGCCGGGCGCGGAGGAGCCGGAGGAACTGGCCTTGCCGGACGTTTCCACCGAGCCGGAGCGCGTCTATCTGGCCGGGGAACGGCATGAACTGCTGCGCCAGGCGCTGCTAGCCCTGCCGCCCCACTACCGGGCCGTGATTGAGCTGCGCCATTTTCAGGAGCTGAGCTACGAGGAGATTGCGGTAGCCCTGAAGCTGCCCCTGAGCGATGTGAAGAGTAACCTGTTTCGTGCCCGCCAGCTCTTGCGCAAGCGGCTAGAAGGAGAAGTATGAGCCATCTTTCGCTTGAAACGCTGAACCACTACCTCGACAACGAGCTTGACGGAGCGGAACGAGCCGCAGCCGAAACCCACATGGCTACATGTGGCCAGTGTCAGCGGCAATTGGCGGCGCTGCAGGAACTCTTTCTGGCGCTGGAAACGCTGCCGCCCGCACCGCTGCCCCGCGACATGACGGCGGGGGTGCTGGCCCGCATTGCCCCGCCGCCCGCGCCCGCCCGCTGGACGTGGCGGGCCTGGGTGGCCCTGGCGGTGCAGCTGGCAGCAGCGCTGATTCTGGCCTTCACGCTGGCCTCGCCTGCTGTCCAGTCGCTCTTCGCCGTCGGCAATGGTGTTTCTTTCGATGGGCTGCTGGCGACGTTTAACGGGCTGTGGCTGCGGGCCGACAGCTGGCTGGTCAGTGCGCAAACGGTTACATCCACATGGATGAACCAGGCCACCAGCGTTGCACCAGGGCCGCTTGCCGCGCTGGCCCCGCTGCAATGGGCGCTGCTGCTCGCCGTCACCGGGCTGCTCTGGCTGGTGGGCACGGGGCTGCTGCTGACGCCCCAACGCGGAACGATGAACGCGGAACGATGAACGCTGAATGGACTCATCGCTCAGCGTTCATCGTTTGTCACTCGTAACTCGTAACTCGTAACTCGATAAGGGGTTTCCACATGTCCCTGGCTGAAACACTGCTGTTGTTAATCCTGATTGTGGTGCTGGGGACGAGCCTGGCGGCGCTGCTGCTGCTCTGCGCCCTGGTGGCCCCGCGCCTGGTGGCCCGTGCCCGCCTGAACGTCGAACGCATGCCGATTCGCTCGTTTTTCGTTGGGCTGGTCAATCTGCTGTTTTTTGGCGTGCTGGCTGCCGGGCTGGCCGAGAGCAACCCGGTGGCCCGGGCCACGGCCCTGCTGATTGTGGTGGTGCTGTTCTGGTGCATGGCCCTGGGGCTGGCGGCGGCGGCCCAGCTGGTGGGCGAACGGCTGCACCTGGTGCGTGGCGGCCCCATCCGCGAACTGCTGCTTGGCGCACTGCTGCTGCAAGGGGCGGCGCTGGTGCCGGTGGTGGGCTGGTTTGGCGTCACCACAGTGGCGCTGCTCACTGGCTATGGGGCCGCCGTCATCGCCCTCATCCGGCGCGGCACCGAGCTTCCGGCCCAGCGCCCAGCCGCAACCGTAGACACCTCGCCGCTGGAATAATCCGCAGATGAGACAGATTATGCATGTTTCAGCACAGCTTGACAATTAAACGACACCGTAGGGCCGCCTTATGGAATTTTTCTTTCTAATCCGGCCACGCGGTGCTGCCCTATCCACCGAATGAATTCGTCGTCTGGAGGCCACAAACACGCTGATGAAGATTAAAAATTACATCCGGTATAGCCCGCGCAGGCGGGCTTCGCAGCTTCAAGCCGCGCCCTTTAGGGCTACGGCGAGCAAATATACCCGTTTAATTTCTTAAAACTCATAAGCGTGTTACCCCGATAGCTGTCTAGATTATGTTATAAACATTCATCAGGCGGTCTTTAGGCACACCGCCTGAAGGCGGCACTACAGAAAATCACTATGGCCTCATCTAAAGTACGTTCCAGCAGAACACGCCGTATCTCATCTGCGTAATCTGCGGATAAACACTATCTTTCGTGTCTGCGGAATAACCTGGAAAGGAGGCACCCATTGTGAGCATCAAAAAGCCCGCTATGTTTTGCACCATCCTGCTGCTGGCGCTGCTATTGAGCGGCTGTGATCGAGAGATGCACAGCGTGCGCTACGAAATCAGTGGCACACCTTCCACGGTGAGTCTTTCGTATGAAAATGCCACTGGTGGGTCGGAACAACGCGACGTGCATCCGCCCTGGACGCTCAGCTTTCAAACGCTGACATGGGAGCATATCGGCATTACCGTGTTTAACCCCAACTTCAGCGGAAGTGTGACCTGCCGCTTGTACGTGGATGGACGCCTGATCCAGGAGGCGACCTCGGAAGGCGGCTTTAAATGGGCCACATGCGACGGCCTGGCGGGCGTGACCAACGAGCCGACGCCGACACCGTAGACAGTTACGAGTTACGAGTCACGAGTTATGGCTTGAGTTACGCATCACGCATCACGCAGTACGCAGCTCAATCTGCAATCTACAATCTGCAATCTGCAATCAAAAAGGAGCTACCCATGAACCTGGGCTATGTCTTTATCTTCTTTGGCCTGCTGCTGATATTGGGGATTGCCCTGCCGGGGCTGCTGCTGGCCTGGCGGCTGCTGCTGCCCACCACGGTGGCACGGGCGCACCAGCGGCTGGAACAGACGCCGGGCCGCTGCCTGCTCTTCGGGCTGCTGCTGACGTTGCCTGCGCTCGTGGTGCTTGGGGTGCTGCTGGCTTTGCCCGGCGTCTTCCAGTTGCTCGGCTGGCTGGGCCTGCTGCTGCTTTTCACCGCCGCAAGCGTGGGAGCCGCCGGGCTGGCCGATCTGATGAGCAGCCGTTTTCCGAGCATGGCCGGTGGGCGGGTTGGGCCGGGAGCGATGGTGCGTAGCGCCGTGGCCCTGGAACTGGCGGTGATTTTCCCCTTTATTGGCTGGTTTGTGCTGCTGCCGCTGCTCACACTTGCGACGCTGGGGGCGGCGACCTTTGCCCTGCTGGGCTGGGGGCCGCGCCCTCGCGCCATTGCCGCTGTGGAGGTTCACCATGCGGTTTACCCGTCGTAACTTCCTGGCCGGGGGTGGGCTGGCCCTGGCCTCCGCCCTGCTGAGTGGCTGCGGCCCGTTGCGGCAGGCGTTGCACCAGCCCCAGCCCTTCGGCTCCTGGCCCACTGGCGACCAGGCCACCTGGCGCAGACTCAGCCGGATGAGCTTTGGCCCCACGGCGGCGGAACGGGCGCATGTGGCCGACATCGGTCTCAACGCCTGGATCGAGCAGCAGCTTGCGCCCGCAACCCTGGACGACACCGAGGCCAGCCGCCGCCTGCTGCCCTTCGACTCATTGGCAATGGACGCCTCCACCATCTTCGACCTGCCCGAAGAAACGGCCCGGCGCGAGCTTCAGCAGGCAGCGCTGCTGCGGGCGGTCTACAGCAGGCGGCAGCTGCACGAGGTGATGGTGGACTTCTGGAGCGATCACTTCAACATCTCCACCTTGAAGGGTGATTGCGCCTGGCTCAAAATCATTGACGACCGGGAGGTCGTTCGTCCGCATGCCCTGGGGAAGTTCGCCGATCTGCTCTGGGCCTCGATCAACAGCCCTGCCATGCTGGTCTACCTGGATAACCAGGAAAACCACGCCGGGAAGCCCAACGAGAACTACGCCCGCGAACTGCTGGAGCTGCACACGCTGGGAGTTGACGGCGGCTACAGCCAGAGCGACGTGCAGGAACTGGCCCGTTGCCTCACTGGCTGGTCGGTGGGCGACGATGCGTATTGGGGCCATGTTCGTTTTCTGCCGGAACAGCACGACGATGGGCCGAAACACGTGCTGGGCCAGTTCATTCCGGCTGGCGGCGGCCAGCGAGATGTGGAGCAGGTGTTTGAAACCATGCTGGCTCACCCGGCCCTGCCGCGCTTCATCGCCCGCAAGCTGGTGCGCCGCTTCGTGGCCGATGAGCCGCCTGCTGCGCTGGTGGAAGCTGCTGCCGCCAGCTTTGCCCGCAGCGGCGGCGACATTTCAACCACGCTGCGCACGGTGCTGCTTGCGCCAGAGATGGCTGCCGCGCCGCCCAAACTCAAACGGCCCTTTCACATGGTGGCCGGGGCGCTGCGGCAGCTGCATGCCGACACCGACGGCGGCCCGCCGCTGCTTGAGGCGCTGGCGCGCATGGGCCAGCCCCTCTTCCAGTGGCACACCCCCGACGGCTACCCCGACGTGGTCAGCGCCTGGAGTAGTAGCCTGCTGCCCCGCTGGCAGTTCGCCCTGAACCTGGCCACCGGCGGCTTTGCGGGCACCAGCCTCGATCTGGCCGAGCTGACCGAGGCGGCAGGCGTGAGCGACATGACAAGCTGGCTCGACCAGGCGGCAACGCTGCTCTACGGCGGGCCGCTGCCGTCAGCCACCCGCACCCAACTGACGGACATGCTAGGCGCAGACTGGAACGACGAACAGGCCCAATTGGCCCTGGCCGTGCTGCTGGCCGCCCCGGCGTATCAATGGAGATAGCAGACCGGAGACCGCAGACCGCAGACCGCAGACCGCAGACCGGAGCCAGGCGATTGACGATTGACGATTGTTTTTTACGTAGTACGCAATACGAAGCACGTAGTATCAACTCATAACTCATAA
>JALONX010000458.1:0-4742 GCA_025454695.1 Chloroflexaceae bacterium | reverse complement strand
GTCCTGGAGGTTACATGTCACTTTCCCGACGAAACCTATTGCGAGCGGCGGCTGGCCTGGCCGCTCGCCCGGCCTGGCAGCCCCGGCTAGCGTTTGCTCCGGCCCACAGCGCACCACGGGGTGATGTGCTGGTGTGCGTCTTTCTGCGGGGCGCGGCTGATGTGTTGAGCATGGTGGTACCCCACGGCGAGTCCGAATACTACCGCCAGCGCCCATCCATCGCCATCGCCCGCCCCGACGACACGCGCACCCCGGCCAACCAGCGCAGCCACGACCTGGATGGCTTTTTCGGGTTGCACCCGGCCCTGACGCCGCTGCTGCCAGCCTGGCAGGAACAGCAGCTGGCGGTGGTGCATGCATGTGGCGCACCCGACGAGAGCCGTTCCCACTTCCAGGCGATGGAGCTGATGGAGCGGGGCGTAGAAACCGGCACCGGCCCGGCCTCCGGCTGGATTGGGCGGCACCTGGCCACGCTGGACACCGGCAACCCCTCGCCGCTGCGGGCGATTGGTCTGGGCGAACGGGTGCAGCGCTCGCTCTACGGCCCGGTACCCGCCTCGGCCCTGCGCTCGCGAGGGCACGCTGGAGATGCTGGGGCTGCTGGAAAAACTCGACGCTGACCGCTACCGGCCCGCCCCCGAAGCGATCTACCCGGAAGGCGAGTTTGGGTTGGGGCTGCGCCAGGTAGCCATGCTGGCAAAGGCCGAGGTGGGCCTGGAGGTGGCCTGCCTCGACCTGGGCGGCTGGGACACCCATGTGGCCCAGGGTGGCAGCGAGGGCTGGCTGGCCAGCCTGCTGACTGAGTTGGGCGCAGGTTTGGCTGCCCTCTACACTGATTTGCATGATCAGTTGGGGCGACTCACCGTGGTGGTAATGAGCGAATTTGGCCGCCGGGTGCAGGAAAATGGCGGCCTCGGCACCGACCACGGCCACGGCAGCATGCTGCTGCTGCTCGGCGGCGGGGTGGTCGGCGGGCGGGTTCATGGGCAGTGGCCGGGGCTAGCGCCGGAGCAGCTGGTTGGCCCCGGCGACCTTGCCGTGACCACCGACTACCGCGACATTCTGGGCGAACTGGTGCAACTGCGGCTCAACAACCCGCAGCTGGCCGAGGTCTTCCCCGGCTACGCGCCGACCATGCGCGGGGTGTTTCGGGCGGCGTAAAACGATGACTCCCGGCTGCGTTTACAACCAGGAGTCGAACGGGTTACATGAAGGATTGGCCGGAGGGTTGAGTCTGTGCCGCCGCACCAGCGGCAGAAACACCGCCCGCAGATCATTCCTTTATCCACCCCGCAACCACCACCTACGCCACCGCAAACTCCGTCAGCGGGCGCACGCTGGGGTGGTGGAAGGCCAGCACAATATCGTCCTTGGGTACACCGGCCTCCACCAGGGCCACGGCGATCCCTGGCGGCGGGGTGCCGTCGTGTTCGATCCAGATTTTGTCGTCACTGAAACGGACGTGGGCAATAAGGCTCCGCACACGGCGCACACCGTCCCAGCCAATGTGCAGCAACAAATACTGCCCATGGTCATCATCAAATGCCACCATCGGTGTAATCTCGCCGTGGCTTGGTTGGTAGTGCGCCAGCTCGGTCAGGATATGTTTTATGCGGGTGGGATAGGTGCGGGCGTCCATGTCGTTACCTCCTCCTGGGCGATATTCACCACGACCAGGGCAATCCCATAGTCGTCACGAAGTACCTGCATCGTCCTACGCTGTGCCAGTTCAGCTGCCGCCGCTTCACTCACCGCCAGATATAATTGACGTTCAGGCTCCAGTCGCTTAAGCAGACTACGATAGAGCAGGTATTGACCCGTCGCCTGCTCTAATGCAGCAATGAGGGATGGGCCAAGAAACGATTTGACCTCTACGGCAATCTTGCAGGCACCCTGCTCAGCAGCAAAGATTTGCTCCGCAGCCAGATCAACAAAGAGCGTCTCATCCGGCAAGTCCAGGATGTATGGATCGTGCGTAATCGTCCACCCGTCCTTTATCAACGCCTGCTTGACTGATGCGTGATACGAGTCCCGTTGTGGCATAGATGGCTCCTGAATTCATTATATCGGGCAATGGTGCCTATCGCAAGAACTGGTATGTCCTACCATGTGACCGCGAAAGAGCCGCCAGGAATTTGACCCCTGGGGCGGTAGTGTCCTCCAGTCCCACTGCCCCGCCCCTTGATAGCTCAGGCTTCCTGCTTTACAATGCCTCTGCAACAGCGGCCCGCTTCCGACAGACTCGATAACAATCCACATGTCAATAAGCCGCTGTGCAGTACGTTTCAATCTGCACTCTGCAATCAGGTAATCTCCAATCTGTACGACGAAGGAGTCACACAATGGCACGACCTGTTACCCTCTTCACTGGCCAGTGGGCCGACCTGCCCCTGGAAACGCTGGCGGCGAAGGCCAAAAGCTGGGGCTATGACGGCCTGGAACTGGCCTGCTGGGGCGACCATTTTGAGGTAGATAAGGCTCTGGAGGACGACGGCTACATCCGCCGCAAGCACGAACTGCTGGAACGACACGGCCTGCGCTGCTTCGCCATCAGCACCCACCTGGTGGGCCAGTGTGTGGCCGACAAGCTGATTGACGAGCGACACAAGGGCATCATTCCTGCCCGCATCTGGGGTGACGGCGACCCGGAGGGCGTGCGCCAGCGAGCCGCCACCGAGGTGGCCAACACCGCGAAGGCGGCGGCGACCTTCGGTGTCACGCAGGTCAACGGCTTCACCGGCAGCCCCATCTGGCACCTGCTCTACTCCTTTCCGCCCAACAGCTTTGAAACGATTGAAGCGGGCTACCGCGAGTTCGCTGACCGCTGGAACCCGATTATGGATGCCTTCGACGCTGCCGGGGTCAAGTTCGGCCTGGAGGTTCACCCCACCGAAATCGCCTACGACATCGTCACCACCGAGCAGACCCTGGCCGCCATTGGTCGTCGGCCCGCCTTCGGCATCAACTTCGACCCGAGCCACCTCTACCACCAGTTTGTGGACTCAGTGCAGTTTCTGGAAACCTTCGCCGACCGCATTTACCATGTGCATGTGAAGGAAAGCCAGCGCAACCTGAACGGGCGCACCAGCATCCTCGGCAGCCACCTCAACTTTGGCGACCACCGGCGGGGCTGGGATTTTGTGTCACCGGGGCACGGCGGCATTGCCTGGGAGCCGATTTTTCGCACCCTGACGCGCATCGGCTACCAGGGGCCGCTTTCGGTGGAATGGGAGGACAGCGGTATGGATCGGGAGTATGGCGCGGCAGACGCCTGTGCCTTTGTGCGCCGCCACGACTTTCCGGCCAGCCAACTCGCCTTCGATGCCGCCTTCCAACGCTGATTTCAGCGCAGAGGACGTGGAGGACGCGGAGAGATTGGGGATTAGGGATTAGAGACTGGAGATCAGTGACTGCCATTGATGCCTGGCCCCGGTCGTCGGTCTCTGGTCTCCGGTCAATGCTCGGTTCTTGGAGATGGGAGACTGGAGAGCAGTGGCTGCCAACTGATGTCTGGCTCCGGTCGTCGGTCTCTGGTCTCCGGTCAATGCTCGGTTCTCGGTTCTTGGTTCTAGCGGCTCTCATATTGGTGCAGAACGTGCTACAATCGGCCTATGACGTTACACGCGCACAACTGGACGATTACCCCCGCCACGCCTGCCGACGAGTGGGCGGTGCAGCGGCTCTTCGGGGCACTGCACGCCTACAACACCAGCCTCGACTCACGCTTTGCCCTTGGCGACGGCTGGGAACATGTGTTGCATGAACACCTCTGCCATGTGGCCCAGACTGGCCTGGGCCTGACGCTGCTGGCCTGGCACCACGGCGACGACGGCAGCCCGCCGCAACCCGTGGGCCTGCTGATGATGGGTGCCCACACCGACACGCCGCTGTTCAAGCACCGCCGTTGGGCCGAATTGCTGGCCATCTACATTGAGCCACTGGCCCGTGGCAGCAGCCTGGCGGAAGATCTGGTGGAACTCGGTGCAGGCTGGGCACACCAGCAGGGCTACGAACGGGTGCAGCTCTACGTCACCGCCAGCAACGAGCGGGCCAAGCGCTTCTACACCCACCACGGTTTTCAGCCCGTTCAAGAAATCTGGCGGCGGGAACTGGGGGCGGTGGCGCACCATCCGCCGGACGACCCCGCCGCTGAGTCCCACTTCGCCCACGGTGACGACCTGCTTTCCGTCCATCCTCATCAAATCCACGCTGGCGAAGAGCCGTGTGAGTCGTAAAGCGTGAAACGTGAAACGTGAAACGCGAAACGTGAAACGTGAAACGTGAAACGTGAAACGTAAGCGTAATCAATTACGCAGCACGCAGCACGCAGCACGCAGCACGCAACACGCAGCACGCAGCACGCAGCACGCAGCACGCAACACGCAGCACGCAACACGCAGCATGCAGCACGCAGGACGCCGGACGCAGGACGCAGCACGCAGGTCTATACCAACTCCACCGGCCCGTGGTCGTCGCAGTGGTCGCCGTGGGGGTGGTGGAGCCGCCCATTTACCAGGTAATCCATGTGGTCGCCGTGGGGCACGAGGGGGTGGCCGCAGCCCTGGTGGCCGCAGGCGCAGGCGGTGGGGTGGCAGCCGTCGGGGTTGGTGTCGCTTACGGCCAGCACATGCTCGTCGTAGTGGCCCTCGTGGGCGTGGTGCAGGTGGCCATCGTGCAGGTAGTCTACATGGCCGTCGTGACGAATGCGCAAGTGACCACAATGTTCGCTGTGAACGTGGTTG
>JALONX010000457.1 GCA_025454695.1 Chloroflexaceae bacterium | reverse complement strand
GATCTGCCGTTTGTTGAGCCAGCATTCAAACAGCGAATATTGCGTCCAGCTGCCGTAGCCGCACAGCAGCCGATGCACTTTGGTGCGCCGCCGGTCGCTGGAAATGTCGTAGGCGATAATGTAGAGGGAGGTTTCCATCGAGTTACAAGTTACGAGTTACGAGTTACGAGTAAGAGGAAATAAGGGAAATGAGGGAAATTGTCCTTGTATGATGTCGCCATTTCCTGTATTTCCCTTTTGAGGCTCATCTTGTCATCTTGTCATCTTGTCAACGGCGCTCGTTTCTTCCGGCTAGCGCACCAGAAATGGTTCGTAGTGCGGGATTTCGCCCTGAGCGTGTTTGGCGAAGAGGCGGGCTTGCAGCTCCATGCAGCGACGATAGCTGACGGTGTAGCCGAAGCGAGGGTGTTGCACCTGCTCGTTCAGGCGGGCTTCGTATTTTTCGAGAAAGGTGCGCCGCGCCCCGTCGCTGAGGCGGTAGGCCCCCAACTCCTCGCTCAGGTCGGTCTGGCTAATCTGGCCGGTGTTGATGAGTGTGATCACCACTGAGTCCACGATAATCGGGCGGAAGGCTTCGATGAGATCAAGGGCCAGGGCTGGTTTGCCAAAGCCGGGCTGGTGCAGCACGCCCAGCCCCGGATCGAGGCCCACGGCATGCAGCAGTGAGACCATTTGATTGGTGAGTAGGGTGTAGCCAAACGAGAGCATGGCGTTGACCGGGTCGGTGGGCGGGCGTTTGACCCGGCCTGGAAAGGGCCAGTTGCCTTTGAGCAGGCTGCCAAAGACGCCAAAGTAGGCGCTGCTGGCGCTGCCTTCCAACCCCAGTAGTGGGCCGAAGCCATGCATGCGGTCGGCGGGGTCGGGCGTGGCCGGGGGCACGAGGCGGGACAGATCGCGCTGGCAGGCCCGCACCTGGTCTGCCGCTGTGCGCAGCTGGGGGTTGTCGGCCCGGTCGCGGGCGTAGCGCAGCAGCAGGGTGCGGGTGTTGCTCAGCTTGCCCTCAATGCAGGCGCGGGCGGCGGCAAAACGGCGCTCATACTGGTTGAAAAGGGCATATTGGGCCAGGCGCACGCCACTGTTTTTGCCAAAATCGGCGGTAAGCGAGCCGAACGAACGGCCCCGCTCGGTCAGGTAATGCACGGGGATGCGCCGTTCCATCAGGGTGTGCAGGGCGGGTGTGGTGAGGGTGATGTTGCCAAACACCATCACCTGTTCGACCTTGTTGAGCGGCACCCGGCTGACTTCGCCGGGCCGTTTGCGCTCTTTGTCGTGGGCGAGTTGAATCTTCAGCGCCTCGCCTTCCTGGGTGACGGTGCTGTACTGTTGGGTCAGATAGAGTGTTGCCATGGACTTGATGTATGAATGATGAAGTATAATGTATGAATGACGGAAGACCAGATGGTAAGATGACAGCCTAATGTTCTGCGTCGCTGCGTCGCTGCGGCTCTGCGTTGCGCAGGGTGCGGACTTCGTCGGGCATGCAGAGGGCGTGCAGCGAACAGTCGCGGCATTTGGCCCGGTTTTCAATCGGCGGAGGCAGCAGGCCCGCAGCCGCCAGGCGATGGGCTTCGGCGGCCAGTTGCTCTACCTCGGCCCGCAGCTGAGGCGTAAATAGCACTTCTTCGCGCCGTCGGGCCGCAAAATAAAAGATCGCACCTTGCTCAATAGTGCGCCCGGTGCGTTCTTCCAGGCAAAGGGCCTGAGCACAAAGCTGGGCGTGGTCGCTTTTCCATTTGCCGGGGCGACCCTTTTTATATTCCACCGGGTAGAGCGCCCCATCGCGCTCCTCCACCATGTCGCAAAACCCGGCCAGCCCCAGGCGCTCGCTCCAAACATAGACTAGCCGCTGCTGCACGGCCTCGCGCACCCACTCGGTGCCGCCAAGATCGACGCCCTGGTGGCGCAGCAGCCCTTCCACTACATGCTCGTTCAGCAGCATCTCGGCCTGAATAAACTCGTAGCCGAAGCGACGCGGGCAGTAGGCCAGGGCGTTGATCATGGCTAATGGGATGTAGTCGGGTATCATATGTATGAATGATGATGTATGAAGTATGATTCTGCGTGCTGCGTGCTGCGTGCTGCGTGCTGCGTAATCCGTAATCCGTGATGGGTGAACCAGTTTCGCTGGACATACATTGATGGTCATTGCGGGCGGGTCACAGACCGCGCCCCTACGCCATTGAATCATTGTTGTTCATAATTGTTCGTGGTTGTTCATCGCCCTTTTGTTCTCGGTTCCCCTCGTCTGGCCCCGTCTCCTGTCTCCCGTCTCCTGTCTCCCGTCAGGCACTTGTCACTCGCCGACACAACCCCATGCCGCGCCCGGTCTTCATGCCCAGGCCGAGGTAGAAGGCGGCGTCGGCCAGCAGGCTGATGAGGTGGGCCAGCACCGGGTCGCTGGGCAGTTCGTAGGAGCATGTGCCGACAAAGCCCTTCTGCGGCCCTTTGCCCAGGTTGATGGTGGTGGAGCGGGCCTCAAAGCGACTCACCAGCGTGTCGGCGGCGGCGGTCTCCACTGCGCCGGAATTAAGTTCAAGCCCCGGCGGGGCCAGTTCGTTCCAACGGCGGGCCAGACTACCGAAGACCAGCTCTGGTGTCGGCAGCAGGCCCAGGCGGGGCTTGCCGTTGGCGCGGCTACCCTGACCAAAGGCGGTGGCGCTGGCAAATTCCAGCGTGAGTGTGGGCGTGGGGCGGGTGGTTTGGAACAGCTGGGCAAAGCTGCTGTAGCCTGCCCAGGGGTGGCTGCCGGGCGTGCCGTACACATCGCCCAGCCGCAGCGCGGTGTGGCCCAACCGCATGGCGGGGCGAGCGGTTTGCTGCAACAACGCCCGGCTAAAGGGGCCAAACAGGTCGGCGTGAGCCAGGGTGGCGCGGAGTTCAAGCGACGACTGGAGACGGGAGACCGGAGACCGGAGAGCAGCAGTCGGGTTGTGGGGGTTGTGGGGGCTGACCCTATCTTTCACAACTCCCACAGCCCCCACATCTCCCACTGATTGCGTGGTTCTTGACCCTCGTCCCGGTTTCTCGGCGCTGGGCAGGGCCGCCACGGTGAAGGGCTTGACCTGGGCGTCGGCGTGGAGGGCGTTGGCCAGCTCCGGCTCAACCTGGCGCACCAGTTCGAAGAAGAGCGCCTGCACCTGGTGGCCAGGGGCGTCGGGCACGCTCTCGCCACGTTCAGGCACAAGCTGGATGACCAGGGCATAGAGATCGGGATGCATGGGTCTCCTCCGTACTGCGTGCTGCGTGCTGCGTACTTCCGCGCCAGGCTTGCTGACGCAGTACGGAGTACGCAGCACGCAGTTTGTCTATCGTTCAAACGTGTAGCGCATGTCCACCGGCAGGCCAACGCCGCGCTCGATTTCGTAGTGGTCGCCGTTGCAGCGGGCATTGGCCACCAGGCTGGCCGGGGGCATTGAAACAATGTCGAAGGCCCGCAGCACGCCCGGCGGCACGTCAAGTGGGTTGAGTGGGCAGGCTGCCACGTAGTCGCCGCTGGCTCGCTTTACTTCAACTTCCCTCGTTTCCACCAGCGCTTTGCTATGCCACTTGCCCAGCCGAATCCAGCGCGGCAGCGGCATTGCCAGGGGCTGCGCACTCAGCACATAGCAGCGAAAGGTGGACTCAGGGGCGAGTTCCTTGAGCCGTCCAAAGCTGGGCGTGTTCAGGCGACCCTGTTCCATTTCCACATGGCTCACCTCTTCGCCATATTTGATGGTGGCAAGTCGGTAGTCTACGGCCAGCGGCAGCGCGGGAGTGACGTAGCTACCCGCAGCTCGCACCGTTCCTAACTCATCGGCATAGCGAGGCACTTGCACCGCATTGAAGTAGGGAGCCTGAACGAAGCCGAATGCATAGGTCAGGGCATAGTTGTGGAGATAGCGCCCGGTTTCGTAGAGCCGCCCGATCTCGCGGGTGGCGAAGAAGAGCGGCTCGTGGAGTGTGATGTCGCAACGAAAGACGTGCATAGCCCACTCCTATTTCTTGCCCTTCTTATCATTATAGATGTAGGCGCTGTAATAGGCTTTGCTGTCGCGGGAAGCGGCTTCGATCATTTCTCTGGTGCCCGCCTCGCTCTTGTGCATGTCCAGGTCGGCCAGAAAATCGGCCAGGCCTTTGCCCCGGAGCATCTGGCTGATATTTGCGCCGCCGCGCTCATCCAGCAGGTTGGGCAGCAGGTCGCTCAATTCGCTCAACGCCGTCTGCGGATCAATCGGTTGGGCCGGGACAATCGCGCCCTGCTTCTTGAGTGAGTCGTAAAGCGCCTGCGTCAGCCGGAGATTTGAACTCACTTCCCCATCGGCAAGCACAATTGCCACCAGGTGATTGGTCATCGTGCCGGTGCGGGTTGTCTGTGCGCCATAGCGCCGAGTGCGCAGCACATTGTTCAGTACGTACATGAACAGGGGACTAGTCAGGTCGCGGGTGGTGATGATAGATGGGAAGAGCGTCTGTGGGCGCACATGATCCTGCTCGTTGATACGGCTGGTCACCACGCCCTCACGGCTCATGGTGCCGCTTTCGTAGGGGGCATTCAGGGTAAAGGCTTCGTGGCTGCTCTCGTAAGCGGTGATGCTATAGGCCGTGTCGCTAAACACCTTCGACTTCTCCGAGCCACTATCGCCAATGGCAAAGCCGTAGGTGACGCAATCGGGGCACTGCATGCAGAAGCGCACGTTATAGTCACAAATCGGACGACCAGCCTTATCCACTAGCGCTTTGGCCTTGTCGTCATGGGCTTCGCCACTGATAATCTCGTAGCGGCGGAGCAGTTCGCGGCCCACCAGCCGTTCCGGTGTGGTTTGCTTGCGCTTAAAAATGGTCAGGCGCGTCAGCGGGTCACTGGCCTGCTGCCCGGCTCGCACACGAGCCGTGTTCAGTTCGCCATCGGTCTGGAACAGGGCATACGAGTCGGTCTCACGCAAGAGAATGATGTGGGCGTAGCTCCCCATCGGGCGTGGCGGTACAGCGGTCGGGAAGTGCTTCAGGTTGAGCATGGGTGTGGTTCTCCTTGTTCTGGTACAGAGTTGATAGACACTTACGCAGTGTTCTCGTTTTGCGGTTCCTCGGTCTGTTCGCCACGGGCTTGCCATTCTCGGCGCTGTTCCGCCATGTAGATGGACTCACAGGCGTTTTTGAGCAGGTTGAGCTGCTTACCTGCCAGTGCCGCTCGATCACGCCCAAACACGTCACGGTAGATTTTTAGCACGAAGTGGCTGGCAAAGGCTTCGACAGCAGCACTCAGTTCGGTTCTTCGTGTGGTTTTATTCGAGTACAGCCAGAGCGGAACTGTTCCTACGGCCTTATCATCATCTACACGCTCAACGAGCTTTTCCAGACGGCTTTGCACAACTTCTAGCATGGCATCATCGTCGTCAAACAGTCGTTGATCAGCGGCAAGCAGCGCCTTTGCCGCCTCAGTCACTGGTTTAACAATCGAATTTGCATTCAAGCGGCCTCGTTCGTGGCGATAGAAACGGCGGTAGAGAAGGGTTAGTTCTCTTGCGTGTGACATGTCATCTCCTTTAGCTAAATAACGTTCGACCAGATCGACATAGATAGCAGCCTTGTTCCCGTGTATGTAGTCGCTCGCCTCAC
>JALONX010000456.1 GCA_025454695.1 Chloroflexaceae bacterium | reverse complement strand
TTTGCAAAGGAGCATCCCATGAACCTCACCCCGACGCCCGCTGATAAGTTTACCTTTGGCCTGTGGACGGTGGGCAACCCTGGCCGCGACCCGTTTGGTGAGCCGGTGCGCCACAAGCTCAGCCCGGTGGAACTGGTGCATGTGCTGGCCGAAACGGGAGCCTACGGCGTGAACTTTCACGACAACGACCTGGTGCCGATTGACGCCACGCTCAGCGAGCGCAGCCAGATTGTGCGCGACTTCCGCGCCGCCCTTGAGTCCACCAGCCTGAAGGTGCCCATGGCCACCACCAACCTGTTTAACGACCCGGCCTTCAAAGATGGCGCGTTTACCGCGAATGACCCGCAGGTGCGGGCCTACGCCCTGCACAAAACCATGCATGCCATTGACCTGGGCGTGGAGCTGGGGGCCGAAATGTACGTCTTCTGGGGCGGGCGCGAAGGCGTGGAAAGCGATGCCACCAAAAACCCGGCGGAGGCAATCAAGCGCTTCCGGGATGCCTTTAACTTCCTTTGCGCCTATGTGCGCGACCAGGGTTACAACCTGAAATTCGCTCTGGAACCCAAGCCCAACGAGCCACGGGGCGACATCTACCTGGCGACGGTGGGGGCGGCGCTGGCCTTTATCAACACCCTCGACCACCCGGAGATGGTGGGGGTGAACCCGGAGGTGGCCCACGAACACATGGCCGGGCTGAACTTCCTCCACGCCGTGGCCCAGGCCTGGGAAGCGGGCAAACTGTTCCATATTGACCTGAACGATCAGGCCTTTGGTCGCTACGACCAGGATTTTCGCTTCGGCTCCGTCAACCTCAAAACGGCCTTTTTCCTGGTGAAGTTTCTGGAAGATGTGGGCTACAGCGGCATGCGCCACTTCGACGCCCACGCCTACCGCACTGAGGACTACGAAGGTGTAAAGGCTTTTGCCCGTGGCTGCATGCGCACCTACCTCGTTTTGAAGGAAAAAGCCCGCCAGTGGAACGCTGACCCCGACATTCAGGCGCTGCTGGCCGAAATCAACGCGGGCGACCAGAGCGCCCCGGCCTACAGCCGCGAAGCTGCCGCCGCCCTCAAGGCCCGTCCCTTTGACCGGGCCGCCCTCGGCGCACGGGGCCTCCCCTACGAACAGCTTGACCAGCTGACGGTGGAGTTGTTGTTGGGCGTGAAGTAACTACGTACTGCGTACTACGTACTGCGTGAGCCGTCATTTATCATCCGTGATACATAATAAACAATTCGCCACCCATTGCCCGCACAGAGTTACGCAGTACGCAGTGCGTAGTACGCAGTACATTTCACATTTCAAGGTTCTTGCACGAGGCAATCATGTACTTCATCGGTCTCGATATTGGCACCTCGGGCGCGAAGGCGCTGCTGTGTGATGGTGATGGCGAGGTGCTGGCGACGGCCCTGGCCGAATATCCGCTGTATGCGCCACAGCCACTGTGGAGCGAACAAGACCCCGCCGACTGGTGGCAGGGCGCAAAGCAGGCCCTGCGCCAGCTGCTGGCACAAAGCGGCGTTGACGGGCGGCAGGTCGGCGGCCTTGGGCTCACCGGCCAGATGCATGGCGCGGTGTTTCTGGATGGGGCGGGCGAGGTGATTCGCCCGGCGCTACTCTGGAATGACCAGCGCACCGCCGCCGAATGCGCCGAGATCACCGAGCGCGTCGGCGCGGCTCGCCTGATTGAGCTGGCAGGCAACCCGGCCCTCACCGGCTTTCAAGCCCCCAAAATCCTCTGGTTGCGCAACCACGA
This sequence comes from Chloroflexaceae bacterium, assembly GCA_025454695.1. Taxonomy (GTDB): domain Bacteria; phylum Chloroflexota; class Chloroflexia; order Chloroflexales; family Chloroflexaceae; genus JALONX01. The sequence goes on along the minus strand of JALONX010000456.1, from coordinate 3,877 downwards.
GCCAGCCCACTACGCCCACCTGGCCCAGGTGCTGCTGCCCAAAGATTACATTCGCCTCAAGCTCACCGGGGTGAGCGCCACCGACGCTGCCGACGCCGCCGGAACCCTGCTACTCGACCTGCGCCGCCGCGACTGGAGCGAGCCGATTCTGCTTGCGCTAGAGATTCCCCGTGCATGGTTGCCCACCGTCTACGAGGGGCCAGCCGTGACGGGCGGGCTGCTGCCGGAGGTGGCGGCCAGCCTGGGCCTGCCCGCCGGGCTGCCGGTGGTGGCAGGCGGGGGCGATAATGCGGCGGCAGCGGTGGGCACGGGCGTAGTGCGGGCCGGGCTGGTCAGCAGCAGCATCGGCACCAGCGGCGTCCTTTTCGCCCACAGTGAGTCCATCGCCCTCGACCCTGCGGGACGGCTGCATAGCTTCTGCCACAGCGTGCCGGGCAAATATCACATGATGGCGGTGACGCTGAGTGCGGGTGGGGCGTTTCGGTGGCTGCGAAATCTATTTACGATTGACGATTTACATTGCCCGAAAGGGCGGCGCGAAGCGCTTTTGACGATTGCCGGAGACGCTGAGGCTAGAGAGTTTCGTCAATTGTCGTATGACGACCTGACAAAGTTGGCGGCAGCGGTGCCGATTGGGGCCGAGGGACTGATATTTCTGCCCTACCTGACGGGAGAGCGCACGCCGCACCTTGATCCGCTGGCGCGGGGCGGGTTCATCGGCCTGACGGCCCGCCACGGCCCCGGCCACATGGCGCGGGCGGTGATGGAGGGTGTGGTCTTCGCGCTGCGGGATGGGCTGGACATTATGCGCGGACTCAACCTGCCCATCAGCGAGGTGCGGGCGACTGGCGGCGGGGCCAGAAGCCAGCTCTGGCGGCAGATGCAGGCCGACATTTATGGCTGCACCGTGACGACGCTGGCCGCCGAAGAAGGCCCGGCCTACGGCGCGGCGCTGCTGGCGGCGGTGGGCGTGGGCCACTTCGCCAGCGTTGACGAGGCGGTGGATCGCTGCGTGCAGACCAGCGGCAGCACCGCCCCCAATGCAGCAGCAGTGGAGCGCTACGAACGCGTCTACGCGATCTATCGGGAGCTGTACCCGACGCTACGGGCGCACATGCACGCGCTGGCGGGGGTGTAGCGTCTCAGCGCCACTTCACCGCAGCGGCGGCACGCTGCCCAATAGTAGCATAGCGACGACGATTGTGATCACCAGCATGAGCATAGCCACACACCAGAGCAGCCAGGTTCCCCAACTAGTGTGTCGCATCAGCACCGCTTCAGTAGGGTTGGCAGGGTCGTAATATACGGTCACGGCACTGCCCACCGGGTAGCGGGCGGCGGTTCGTTCAGCATCCCTCGCTTCTGAAGATAACACAACTGTTCCCAAACGGAGGCGTTCGCCCTGGTAGTGCGCACCGTTCACCCTGTAGTGATAAACCACATGGGGGATATAGCGGATTGCGTTTCGGTAGCGCCCAACAGAGGTGGAGATGCGCACACGAACTGTGGTTTGTTGAATACCCGACTGGAGCACCTGGCCAGTCGTGGTTTTCCAGTGGCGGGCTGCGTAAATTCGTCGTTGTGCTTGCCAGGCGCGGGCAGCGAGCAGCAGCGTGATGAAACCAAGGATGAAAACAACGAGAACGATTCCAATGTATGGAACATGTACGCTCATCGCACGATGGTAGCATAGTTTGCCCCAACGCGCACAAAGGGGTTCAGAAAAACCGTCTCAGTGCGCGTTGAAGCAGGTTGTTGCAGCGCTCTTAGCCGGGAATAACCACGGTCAGCGTGCGCTCATTGTCGCCCACCGGCAAGCCCAGCGGCGTCACGGTGATGCGCGCATAGATTTCGTCTGCATCTTTAACAAACAGGAACGAGGGGTCTTCCTGCAATTCACTGCGGGCCACCTTTTTCGAAACCGAGCGAGCGACGGACACTGGCCCTTCGCCTGCTGGCAGCGCAATCAACTGATTGGAAAGGGTGATATGCAGATCGTCATCGTCACCTCGCAGGCCAGCATCTTCGCCAAACAACTTGATGTTTTCGCGGAAGCCCAGCCCATGCAGCCCCAGAAAATGCTCAGCGGCGCTAAAGCTGGCATCGTAGCGCACGGTAACGGTAACCATACCATTGTCGGGCGGGGTGATGCTCAGTTTCTGGTTGCGGATCTCAGCCATGATAGTTCTCCTTGTGTGTTACAGTCCTTGATAGCGATGAGAATCGCGACTCTCACCAGACTCAACGGGCCGGTGCAACCAGTTACGATAAGATTTCGCCCTATTTGATGCTAAGGTTTCTTCCTACACCAATGCAGGTTGTTACAATCACCTGAGCCGCTTGCAGATAAGCTGAGCGAGCACGATGGGGCTTTGCCATATTGCGCTGCTCTTCAAATCTGCAATTTATCAATCTGCTCTACGCCAGTACGCTACCTCGTCATGCTTCACGCGCAGGCTATACCACCACTTCATCTTCCATCGCCTCTTGTAGCGGCACTGCCCCCATTGCCCGGCGCAGGTGCGCGGCTAGTTGGGCCACATGGGGCTGCTTAAACATGGACTCGTGGGAGCCGGACACGGCGATAATCTCAACTCCGCCATGGGCAAGCGCCGCCCAGCCCGATGTGCCGGTGGTGTTAGCCTCTATGGTATACCAGCCGTCGGTGGCAAACAGCGTCACGCGCCCACTGTAGGGTCGGGGCACATAGCGGTCGAAGGCAGTGTCGTTGGCCAGCAGTAGCTCGCGGCGATGCAACGGCAATTCGGCCCCGTAGGGAATAATGTCGGCGGCGTCGGTGGGCAGCGTTGCCCCGCCCAGCAGCAGCGACACGAGGCGTTTGAAGCGCGTGCGCAGCCGCCACCTGGCCCAGGTGCGCAGTTCATCGCGAGAAAGCGTCAATACATCATTGCGCAGCCAGCGCGGCAGGTAGCGCAGGTAGTTGACCCAATGGCGCAGGTAGGCTCGTGTTCCCTCGGTGCGCTGGTAGGGGTCATAATCGAAAATCGCCAGCAGCCCCACGCCCTCGCCCGCTGCCTCCAGCTGTCGGGCCATCTCCAGGGCCACCACTCCACCAAACGAGGCCCCGGCAATAAAGTAGGGGCCGTGGGGCTGCACGCTGCGCATGCCGTCAATATACCCGGCGGCCATCTCTTCAATGCTGGTGGCGTGGTGCTGGTGCGCCCCCAGGCTGCGGGCTTGCAGGCCATACAGCGGCTGGTCGGGGGCCATGCAGCGCCCCAACTCCTGAAACCACAACACATCACCGGTAATGCCATGCACACAGAACAGCGGCGGACGGTCGCCAGCGGGCTGAATGGGCACCAGCACCGACCAGGCGGCGTCCTGATCAGCGTGGGTGATGACATGGGCCAGCTCCACAATAGTCGGGTGGTGGATCATAATCGAAACCGGCAGACGTGCGCCAAGTTCGGTTGTCACCCGGCTTAACATGCGCATCGCCAGCAGCGAATGGCCGCCAAGCGCAAAGAAATTATCGTGCAGGCCAATGCCGCGACGCCCCAATAGCTCTTCCCAGATGCTGGTCAGCACCTGTTCCACATGGGTGCGGGCACGCTCGTCTGGTGTGCTGGGGCTGCTGGCGGGCAACACTGGCGCGGGCAGCGCCCGGCGGTCAACTTTGCCACCGGGTGTCATGGGCAGGGCATCCAGCACCAGCAGCGCCGAGGGCACCATGTAGTGGGGCAAGCGCTCTTCCAGAAAGGCCCGCAGCGTCGCCATATCAAGCGGCTCTTTCAGCACCACATAGCCAACCAGACCCAATTCACCGGCGTTGTTTGGCTGCGTCGTCACCACGGCAGCCTGCACCGCCCCGTGCCGCCGCATGGTGGCCTCAATTTCGCTCGGCTCGATGCGA
>JALONX010000455.1 GCA_025454695.1 Chloroflexaceae bacterium | reverse complement strand
TAAGAGTTGTTTGGTTGTCGATTTCAACGTCACGAACATGCAACCAGAAGTACACATTCATCTGGTTTGCCAACCTGCTAGTGCAAAGCACATGTAGTCATCTGAATTGCGCTTAACAAACGATTTTTTGTTGAAATAAAAAAAGAAGTAGCTACGAATAGATTTTTGGGGAATCGCAACACGCCTTCGTATCCCCTATCAGTATGTTCGACGCCCCACGACAGGCAAATTATTTTGTCGAAACGTTCGAGATGGATCGATTGCTCGATCGAACGAGTACAAATTTCACCTTTCTACCGTTGTGATTGATAGCGTGAGTTCGTTTCTCGTCTATTTATAGTCCCACACTGCAGCTTCACGGAACTGAATGAGGCAATATTTTTTGTGCCAAAGAATATGTAATCGGCAACTTACAATCTGGTAACAACGACCGTGTATGATACTGTTACACGCCGTATGGGTGTGTAAAGGAAATTAAAGCGAACAGGGAATGACGTTAGGAACGAACGATAATGGTCTGCTGGTAGAACCAGTGGCGCGGCTGATTGAGGAGTTGAGCAAGCTCCCCGGCATTGGCCCCAAAACGGCCTCGCGCCTCACCTTCTACTTGCTGCGGGCCGACGAGGAGCAGGCGCGGCAGCTGGCGGCGGCGCTGGTGGATGTGAAAGAGCAGGTAAGCTTTTGTAAGCGCTGCTTCAACATCACCGTGAGCGAGCTGTGCCCGATCTGCACCAACCCCAACCGTGACCAGAGCAAAATCTGTGTGGTGGAGGAGCCGCTGGATGTGCTGGCGATTGAGCGCACCAACCGCTACCGTGGTCTCTATCATGTGCTGCACGGCCACCTCGCCCCGCTGGAAGGCATCTATCGAGAAGATTTGAAGATCAACGAGTTGGTGGCGCGGGTGCGCACCGAGCCGGTGGAAGAGGTGATCCTGGCGACGAACCCCAACACCGAAGGCCAGGCCACCGCTTACCTGATCCTCAAAGACCTGGCCCCCATCGGCGTGCATGTGACGCAGCCCGCCCGTGGCCTGCCCACCGGTGGCGACCTGGAATGGGCCGACCCCGACACGCTCGGCTCCGCCCTTGAAGGCCGCCGCGAGCTATGAGGCTCTCACAAAGGCATAAAGTTTCCATAAAATTTTTTGGTCAGCAGCGGCTGGTTACGCAGTTCGCAGTTCGTAGTTCGCAGTTCGACACGGTTCTCACCATCTACCATCTGCAATCACAAAGGAGCCTTTCTAACCATGAGCATGCGGGATATTCTCAACGAAGCGGTCACACGAGTTGACGGTGCCCAGCTGGCTGGTGTCATCGGCACCGACGGTATTGGCGTAGACATGGTCATTAATGATGACGCCTACGACCAGGAGGGCGTTGAGATGGAGTTGGCCGCCATGGCGTCGAATGCCGCCGTCACGGCCAGCCGCATGGGCGCGGGCGAGGTGCGCGACATTATGATTGAGGCTGATGACTACACCTACCTGGCGGCCCAGGTGACACCGGGCTACTTTGCGGTGATGGGCGTTGCCTCGCATACCAACCTCAACGACGCTCGCTTCGCCGTGCGTCTGATGGCCTACCGCTTGCAGACGGAGATGTAGTCCAGCTTGCAGTTGGCAGTTTGCAGTTGGCACCCCGAACCAATAGTCCTGCAAACTGCCAACTATTGACTGCCAACTGGTTGTCCTATGCCGCGTATCGAACTGATCTTGCTGGTGGTGGCGGTGCTGCTGATTTGCAGCGTTGTGGCCAGCAAGGCCCTCAGTCGAACGGGCATTCCGGCGCTGCTGCTGTTTCTGGCGATTGGTATGCTGGCTGGCTCGGAAGGGCCAGGCGGCATTTTTTTTGATGACCCCTGGCTGGTGCAGTCAGTCGGCGTGGTGGCACTGGCCTTTATCCTCTTTTCTGGTGGCCTCGACACCGATTGGAAGCGTATTCGCCCCGTGTTGGGCAGCGGCCTGGCCATGGCGAATATCGGCGTGCTGATCAGCGCCGGGCTGGTGGCGGCGCTGGCTCACTATCTTCTTGGCTTTGGCTGGCTCGAAGGGCTCCTCCTCGGTGCCATCGTCTCCTCCACCGATGCGGCTGCCGTCTTCTCGGTGATGCGGACTCGCGGGGTGAACCTGCGCGGCAACCTGGAACCGCTGATCGAGTTTGAGTCTGGCAGCAACGACCCGATTGCCGTTTTCCTCACCATTGGGCTGGTTGGGCTGCTGATGAATCCAGGCAGTTCATTTCTGTCGCTCATCCCCATGTTTCTGTTGCAGATGCTGCTGGGCGGCGCGGCGGGCTACTTGATGGGCCGGGCGAAGACCTGGCTCGTCAACCGGCTGCGACTCATTCAGGAGGGACTCTACCCGGTGCTGACGCTGGCGCTGGTGCTGTTCACCTATGGTGGCACCACGCTGATTGGGGGAAACGGCTTTCTGGCGGTGTATGTAGCCGGGATCGTGATGGGCAACGCCAACTTCATCCACAAACGCAGCTTGATGCGCTTTCACGATGGGCTGGCCTGGCTGATGCAGATTGGCATGTTCCTCACGCTGGGGTTGCAGGTTTACCCCACGCAGCTGCTGCCGGTAGCCGGGGCTGGCTTGCTGATCTCGATCTTCCTTATCTTCGTGGCCCGGCCCCTCAGCGTCTTCGGGGCGCTGGTCTTCACCCGCCTGAGCATCACCGACAAGCTCATGGTGTCCTGGGCGGGGCTGCGGGGTGCCGTGCCGATTGTGCTGGCGACCTTCCCGTTGCTGGCGGGCGTGCCGGGGGCGAGCCAGATTTTTAACCTCGTCTTTTTTATTGTGCTGACCTCGGTGCTGCTGCAAGGCACCACCATTGGCCTGGTGGCTCACTGGCTGGGGGTGAACACCACCCGCCATGTGGAATACCACTACCCGCAGGAGTTTGTGCCCCAGGTCACCGCCCGCAGCCAGCTGATGGAGCTGGTCATCTCGGAGCATTCAGCAGCCAACGGCCAGTCAATCTTTGAATTGGGCCTGCCCAACGGGGTGCTGTTTGTTTCGATTATGCGCGACGGCGAGGATGTGGTGCCAAGCGGCAGCACCGTGCTCGAAGCCGGTGACCGGCTGCTGGTGCTGGCAGAGCGAGAGTTGCTTACTACGGTGCGGAAGCGGCTGCTTGGGCGGCGGGATGGCGTGGTACAATAGCGCCACAGCCCGAACGAGTTTGTTTGCGCGATGGTACAGGAGAAACCTCATGTCTGATTTAAAATCCCAGTTTGAAGCCGCCGCCGCACAGGCCCAGAACCTGACCAAACGCCCTGATGACAACACCCTGCTCCAGCTCTACGCGCTCTACAAACAGGCCACCAATGGCGATGTGGGCGGCAACCGCCCCGGCATGATGGATTTTGTGGGCCGGGCCAAATATGATGCATGGGCCAAGCTCAAAGGCACCGCCCCAGACAGCGCCATGCAATCGTATGTTGACCTGGTGAATCGCCTGAAGGAGAAGTAGATGCGTAATGCGTACTGCGTAATACGTAATGGGTAATGCGTTGTGCGAACCTCAGTCCGCGTCGTGCGTGAAGCGTGAGGCGTGAGGCGTAATGCGTACTGCGTAGTGCGGACTTCAGTCCGCGTCGTGCGTGAAACATAATGCGTCGTGCGTGAAGCGTGAAACGTGAGGCGTGAGGCGTGAAACGTCGTGCGAACCTCAGTCCGCGTCGTGCGTGAAACGTGAAGCGAAAACGTAGTGCGGACGTATGAAGATTGATACGGCGGACAACCACGTTGGCAACACGCTTGAGCGTGTTGTGGCCTCCAGACGCCGAATTCACTCGGTGGTTGAGGCAGGGCGACGTGTCTGGTTCTTTGTGTAAAACTGCATTAGTCCGCCGCTGCAACGAGACCGGCACCTGTGCTAAACGGGTGCCGGTTTTTGTTACGCTTGCGCTAATCGGCTAAACCAGAAGAGCGTGCTACAATAGCCTGCGTTTTGGGTTCCATGTACGATTCCGCTCTTCAGGTTACAGTTGATGCCCGACTCTGATCTCCATCAGCAACTCGACCAGTTCCGGGCGACTCATCCTGTCACCCGGCGGGTGCTGGCGGGTGTGGCCTGGGACTACATGGTGTGCGGGCAAGGGCGAGAAACGCTGTTGCTGCTGCCGGGTGCGCCTGGTGTTGCGGAGATGGCCTTTCGCTATGTGCTCGCCTTCGAGAAGCGCTACCGGGTGGTAGCCCCCAGCTACCCTGCCTGCATTGGCAGTGCGGCCCAACTGCTAGAAGGCCTGGGCGAACTGGTGGCCACAGAAACCAGTGGCCCACTGCACCTGGCTGGCGCATCATACAGCGGGCTAGTGGCCCAGTACCTGGTGCGCCGCCACCCGTCGCGCTTCGCCACGGTGATGCTAGGCGACACCGGCGTGCCCCGCCCTGAACGGGCCAACTGGCTGCGGCTGCTGCTGGCGGCGGTAGGGCGGCTACCCATCCTCGGCTTACACGGGCTGCTCTGGTGCATCCTGGCCCGGCTGCTGTGGGGCGCAACGCCTATGCACCGCTTCTGGCGGGGCTATTTTCGAGCCGTGGTTTCCGACCTGACCATGCCCGCCTTTCTCAACCGCATGGCGGTGTGGGTGGAGATGGACGAGTGCGAGAACCAGCTTGGCCCGCCGCTGCCCTGGCCTGGCCCGGTGCTGCTGCTGCAAACCGTTGATGATCCGCTCTTCTCGGCGAGTGAACAGGCCACGCTGCGGGCACGTTTTCCGCAAGCCGAGCTGCACACTTTTTCCAACGACAGCCACACCACCGCCCTCACCCGCGCCGATGAGTACATCAACTTGATGCTGGAGTTTGTGGGGCGACGTGGGGTTGCATGATGTGTGAGGCGTAAGGCATGCGCATGGACGAAAACCTTGCAGTGGCTCCAAAAATCGGTCACAGGGCTAAACACAGCATGTTCTACCACATCAGGTAAAAGGTGTGGCCAGTATATTTACTCCACGCCTGTCCCACGTTGCTGAATCATCTGCTTTAATTCTTCTAACAGGCGTTCTGGCACAACATAATGAGGATGACTCCGTAGCAATGCAACATCGTCGCGCAATCCTTCAACATGTTTGACAATGGTGATAGGCGAGACCTCGCCTTTATTGGCAAAGCGAAGCTGCCTCGGATCCATGCGCCCGATTGCCACATCGTAGCTAATCTTTTTAGTGCAGCGGCACGGGTTATCGGGGTTGAATAGGCCACAGTTCGATCCCATGAAGTTGCGAAGCTGTGTTCTTGCCAATGATAGCCGCTTCCGAAATGCCTCGGGCGTAACGTCAAGGATATAAGCCGCCTCTTTACTATTAAGTTCAAGGATCACACCGAGGATATACGCGATACGTAACGGGCGCGATAGGCAGATTAGCATACTTGTCGTGCAGCTAATTTTGACTTCCTCCGCTAGCAGTTGGCGATCCAGATCGGTATACTCTGCCCATTCGCTGGCACGGCGAATATGTTCACTGCCTTCCTCATAGGTGAGCAACTCGATTGTATGCTGTTTCAGGTTTAGCAGATGGTTGACGGCAATGCGATGCACCCATGTCTCGAAGGCGCTATCGCCACGAAAGCTAGACAAGTTGGTAATAACGCGGATCAAGATTTCGCGCACCGCAATGTTGTAGATGCGCTGCTGGATATGCTGTACAAGCGTTTCGAGCGCATCTTTGTCGCCCGCCAAACAACGCTGGATCGTATCCATTGACGTTTTGTGCATGAAAAGTTACCTCCTTCTACTGAAGCTGCGAGGGGTGCGAAACACCCCTCGCAGCTCCTACTAACAGATCTGCGCGATGATACGCTCGAAATTGACCAGCGGCCAGTTTTCCACGATTTTACCATCCTTCAAGCGGTAGATATGGGTCTCAGCCCATGTAACCGTTCGTCCAGTCGCCTTGATTCCAGCGAACGTCCCCCGATGCGTCGCCCGCACCCGGTTACGTTCTACGATATACGCGCCATCGGCAAGAAGATGCGTCACTTCAACATGCACATCAGGAAACGCTGAAAGAAAATTCTGCCCGACGCTAACAAAGCTCACCATACGGTTATTAAGCGCCGGAAATTCAAAGTGATGCCGAAAGTCTGCGCCGAACAATTGGGGAAATACGAGAAATCGTTGTTGATTTTTGAATTCCTCAATGTAACGGTTGACAACAATGCGATTGCGTTCCATTCGCGCGTTGTCGTCTGGCAGTGCATTGTCTGGCATGGGGCGGTAAGCGTGGGCAGCGCCTGTCATCGCCAGCGCGATCCCATGGCTCAAGGCCGAAACGGTTGGTTGGCGGAAATAGTGGTTCTCTCCTACGATATGCGCTAACAACATCTCAAGACGAATTTCCGGTATATGCTCGATGATCAGGCCATTCTCGACACGATACATGTGCGTTTCCAGCCAACTCAACCGTTTGCCACTGGGCGGGACGCCCATAAACTCACCCGTATGCGTCCCCACCGCTCGCGCTCGTTCAACTACCCAGTCGCCATCGTGTAAGAGCAGGTCAATGTTTACCTGTACATCAGGGAAGGCGGTCAAGATGCTCCGGCTCAATGCTTCCACGCCATCGCGGGTTGGCGGCACATTTGGCAGATTAAAGTGATGCACGAATGTGTCCGCACAGTACAGTCGCCACGCTTCCGGGTTATGACGCTTAGTTAATGTTTCGACAAACGCGGCGACAACCTCTTTCGCCGTTACTGGCACTATAGCTTGCGACATCGAGCGCATGATATTCTCCTTCATTTCTGGTGAAGCGCTTGGGTGCGCAGGAAGGCGATCATGGCGGGTGAAAGCGCCCATTCATCGGAAGCGGAGATCAGGCCCAGACGCCGCCCTAACGCATGACCAAACACACGCACGGCAACAGCAGGGCGTAAAAGCGCAACGGGCAGATCGAGCATGTTGAGCATTCGCATATAGGCTCGGCTGACCACCGGATCGGCGCACGCCGCCTCCAATAGCAGCGTTACGTAACGTCGGAGAAGTGGTGTACCTAGACGGGGTGACGCGCCCTGGAGCATCACGCCTGGCCAACGGAGGTCTTCACTGGTGGCGATGAACCAGGGAGCATCCACTGCCCGTGCCAGGGCGCGCTGAAAGCGGCGTTCGAAGCCAGGCGAACGATCGCTTAGCACCTCTGCCAACACCAACGACCCTAATGCGCTGGTGGTCATTCCCTGGCCATAAATCGGGTTAAAGGCGCATACCGAGTCTCCAACCGCAATGAACCCTTCTGGGGTGCGACGCAATTGTTCAAAGTGACGAAAGCGATTAGTGGGGGTGCGAAACATCTTAACGGGCGTGAGAGGTTCGGCAACACGGATCGCTTCATACAGGCTTGGATCGGCAAGCTGCTGTGCAAATTCGAGGAATCCCGCATCGGTTGCCGCTTCTGCCTTCGGGTAATGCCCAGCGTAGTTGCCGAGCGTGACGTGCCAGCGATCACCTTCAATGGGCAAGATCAGTCCCGCGCGAGGATTATGCGGCGGGCGCGCATTGATGATGATGCCGTCCCAATCTGCCGGGAAGTTGTTCGGCCTGCGGTAGAAGCGCGATAGGTAGCCAACCCCAGAATTGACTGTTTCCTCTGGCGGTGGGTCATAACCGAGCGCACTCAGCCACCGAGGTGCGTCCGAGCGCCGCCCAGTGGCGTCTACCACTAGATTACCGTAAAGCGTCGTATCGCCTGTTTGGCCCTTGCGATAGCGCAGTGCAACTCCGGTGACCCGTGTACGTGATGCATCTGTGTGCAAGCCGACTGCTTCGGCCCGAAAGATGAAACGGATACGTGTGTCGCTCATCAGGCGCTGACGGATTTTCCACTCAAGCAAGTAGCGACTAACAAAGGTTCCGCTCTCGGCATCCTGCGTGGGAGTCATCTTGCCCGCCGGTGTGACAATCACCAGCCGTTCGAGACGAGTCTCTAGTGCGCCGTCTCGTTGAAGCTCCGCCATGATGCCGGGAAACTGTGCTTCGATAATCTGCTGTCCACGGGCTAACAGTCCATGGGCGTGATGCGATTGGGGGACGCCGGCACGATGTCCGGCGTCCTCTGGCAGATCGTCACGCTCAACAACTGTGACCTGCGCGAAATGGTTGCGCAACGCGTGGGCGGCGAACATCCCAGCCAAACTTCCACCAATGACGATTGCGTGGTCTGAGTCAATCCCTATTCTCATCTGATATACCTCATGCTGTATACTATTCACCATTGCATTCGATCATTTTTGACCTGCCGCGCAGTTCGCAGCCCAGACTCAATCGCGCCATCAATAAAGCCGCGCCAGCCCAGGGCAATATCCGCCCCAGCGAAGTACAGGCGCCCTTCAGGTCGTATCAGCGCCTCGATCCGCCCCGCCTGTCCAGGGCGAAAGTTCGCCCAGGTTCCACATGAATACGGATCAGACATCCAGTCATGCGCGACGACTTCCAGTATCTGCACATCGGGAAGAAGCTGAGCGAGCGCAGTTTGCGCCCATGCCAGGGTGAAGGCGACAGGCGCGTGCGCCCCGAAGCCGATAAGCCACGTACTGTCTCCCGCAACGTGGGCAGTAGTGACGAGCGAGAACGGATGCGGCTCCGGCGCGAGGACAAGCAATCCTTCGATAACGCCTGCCACTCGCACAAAACATTTAAAACCCTGTCCCGCAAGGGTTTCACGGGATGTCATTTCCTTCTCATCGCTAAGCCGGGGCGTAAACACGATGCTTGACCATGTG
>JALONX010000454.1 GCA_025454695.1 Chloroflexaceae bacterium | reverse complement strand
CATGCAGCTTCCTCACTCCATTCGGGATGACTTGGATGGCCATTGGCTCCAAAGAAACGCCCTGTACAGACCAGTAAACCCATCAAGAAGTGTTCTTTTTCTGCCAGTGCGGGCAAAAAAAGGGTGTGGAAGCGGCTACGCCGCTCCCACACCCTCACCGCGTACTACCATCGGTCAATCTGCCATCAGAATCAGGCGGCCTGCTCCACCCCGGCCCATTCCATGTAGGCATCCAGCGAACCGTTGAAATAGACGTGAACCACCTGATTAAAGGTGATGCGCTGCACCGCTGCCCAGACCTCCTCGTCATTGGGGCTGTGGACAACCAGCATGCCCCGCTCCGGCGCATAATCGTCTTCACTGGGCGGAATCACAAAAGCCAACCACTCGTCAGGGTAGCGCCGTTCCACCTCGGCAATCATCTCGACGCGCCCCTTTTCCTCCATGCCCGTGTAGGGGCAGCCGCAGTCGCAATCCACGCCACAGTTACTATGGTCACCCGTGCCACACGACATGCTGGAGCCACCGTGTTCTGCGCTGGTTAAGTTTATCATTACCGGCATCATGCACCTCAAACGTTATGTTGTGTTCCTGGGGATATGATACCCAGATCAGCCCCAGGATGCAAATGCACAGCGTTGCGCGCTTTGCATCCCTTCCATCAGCTCAGAGCAAGCAAGGCGAGAACCTTTTCAGAAAGTGACTCAGGCTGAAGGCACAACGGCAACCACGGACTCAAGGGGCTGCACCCGCTCCAGCGCCTCGCGCAGCAACTCCAGACGCAGCGGTTTGCTCAAATAGTCATTCATGCCTGCGGCCAGGTAGCTTTCGCGGTCGCCCTGCATGACATTGGCGGTGAGCGCAATGATGCATGGCTGGGCAATGGCGCTGCCACGGGCGCGAATCAGCCGCGTGGCGGTCACACCATCCATCTCTGGCATTTGCACATCCATCAGCACCACGTCATAGACATGCTGTTCAACCGCAGCCAAAGCCTCGCGACCGTTGGGCACAATCTCGGCATGGTAGCCAAGCCGCCCCAGCATTGCCTGCATAACGCGCTGGTTCACCGGGTTATCTTCGGCCACCAGCACCCGCAACGGGGATGGAGCCGCCACCATCGCCCGCTCGGCCACAGGGGCGGCGGGCAACTCGACGGACTCACGGGCGAGAACCTGCACCAGGGCGGGCAGCAGGCGGGCCGGGCGCACCGGGCGCTTCACCACCACCGCCACTGCGGGCAGCCCTTCAGCCTGGGCCAGGTTGGGGCCGGGTTCAAGCGCCACCAGCGGGATGTTGGTGCCGAGGAGGTGGTTGCGCAGCTGTTCAGTAAGGCCGCTACCTGTGGGAGTAGCCAGGCCAGTGTCGAGCAGCACCACCTCGGCCTGCCCGCCGCCATCAAGCCAGGCCAGTGCGTCAGTCAGGTTCTGGCAAGGCTGCACCACCATGTGCCAACTTTCCAGCATGGTCGCAATCTGCTTGCGGCTAGTGGCGTTGTCGTCTATCAGCAGTGCCCTACGCCCAGCAACCGGGCGCGAGTCCATTTCGGCGGGAGCCGCCGGGGCTATTACCTGCAATGGCACGGTGAATGAAAAGGTGGAACCAGCCCCAGGCACGCTAGAAGCTTCCAGCGTGCCACCCATCAGCGTCACCAGGCGGCGGCTAATGGCCAGCCCCAGGCCTGTGCCGCCGTATTTCCTGGTGGTTGAAGCATCTACCTGGCTAAAGGGCAGAAACAGTCGATCGAGTCGGTCGGCGGGAATGCCAATGCCGGTGTCTGCCACCTGCACCGTGAGCAGCGCGGGCGACGTAGTGCTCGAACCGGCCAGATCCACTGTCAGCACCACCTCGCCGTGCTCGGTAAATTTCACCGCATTTGAAAGTAGATTTAACAGCACCTGCCGCAGCCGGGTGGCGTCGCCAACGACATGGTCAGGCACGGTCGGGTCAATCTGCACAATCAGATCAAGCTGCTGTTGCGCCGCTACCAGGGCCACCAGTTCCACCGTTTCGTCTACCCAGCAAGAAAGGTGGAAAGGCTGCTGTTCCAGTTCAAGCCGTCCGGCTTCTATTTTTGAAAAGTCGAGAATATCGTTGATAACAGACAGCAGCATGTCGCCACTGGTGCGTACTGTCTCGACGTAGCTGCGCTGGGCCGGATCAAGGGCCGTGTTTAAGAGTAAGCTGGACATACCAATCACCGCATTCAACGGGGTGCGAATTTCGTGGCTCATGTTGGCCAGAAACTCCGACTTGGCCCGATCAGCTGACTCAGCAGCGGTTTTCGCTTTTTCCAGAGCAGCCTCGGTGCGGGTGCGCTCGGCCAGTTCTGCCTGCAACGCGATATAGATACGGGCTTTTTCCAGGGCCTGGCTGGCCGCTTTCGATGCGCTGAAGGCTAGTTCAATCTCTTCAGGGCTAAACGGGCGCACGCTGAGGGCATCTAGGCCAATCGTGCCAATCACGGTATCGCGCACAATAATCGGCACGATGAGCAACGACACTACTCCGCGTACCGCTTCAATTCCGTGGATACTGGTCTGGCGGGGATCGTTTTGCGCGTTGCGGATGTAGAGCGGACGGCGCTCATCTATCACCTGCTGGGTAGCGGGGCTGCCGTTCAGCGGGACACTCATGCCCATGGCCGGGGGACGCCCTGGCTCCAGGTATTCGGCCACGACCTGGAGCGCCGTACCATCGCTGTTCAGGAGTGCCGCCGCCGCCTGAGGCAAGCCAAAGGCCTGGGCCAGTTCGCGGCAAACCGTTTCCAGCACCTGCTCTGGTTCCAGTGTCGAAGCAACCGCAGCGATCACCCGGTTCAGCACCAGAGTCTCACGAAGCTGTCGTTCAAGTTGCTGTTCCGCCCGTTTGCGGTCGGTCACATCTTGAATGGTGCCACGCAGAAACATCGGGCGGTCACCATCACGGACGGTGCGCCCCTGCACCCGCAACCAGACCTGTTGGCCATCTTCTCTGGTGAAAGGAACTTCAATATCCCAATCCCGCCCGGCGTAGGTAGCCTCACGGGACACGTTATATATCTGGGTGCGCGTGTTCGTGTCGTCAATCAGACGGAGCACCGTATGAGCGTCACGCAGCGAGCCAGGGGCAGCCCCCAGCACAGCGTAGCTCTCGTCAGAAAAGTGGAGGTGCCGAGAGCGTAGATCCATTTCCCAGCCACCCACCTGGGCAATCCGACCGGTGGCCCGCAACCACTCCTCGTTGCGCCGCAACATCACTTCGTTCTGGCGAGCAGCTGTCACATCGCGCAGCACCACCAGCCAGCCTGCCGGGCGCTGCCCCCGCGCCAGTGGTGTCACCACCAGGTCGAGGGTCAGAAGCCCGGTGGGTAGGCTCAATGTAGCAGTGCAATCCTGCCGGTGTTCCACGCTCAACCCCACCGCAAGCTCTGGCACTAACGTATCAACGGCAAGGCCGATTAATTGTTGCGCACTACAGCCAAAGATACGCTGGGCACTGGGATTGCAATCCACCACTCGCCGCTGTTCATCCACCACCAGCACACCATCAGACATCTGCTCAATCAAAAGCCCACGGGCAACCGGCACCAGATCTAGCAACTGGCTGCGGAAGACCACCCACGCAATCAGCGGGCTACTAAACGCAAACACAACGGGTGTAATATCTAGCTGGGGCATGCCAGGAAGCGGCACCAGGTCTAAAACTGTTAAGAGTGAACCCAACAGCGGTAGCAGCAGCCCCAACTGCAACATGTAGGTTCGCCGACGGTAGAAGCGCTGTCCATAGCGTAACTCGCGCACACCAAGGGCCAGCGCAACCAGCACGAGGGTGTAGTTGTAGGCAATCGAGGCCCACATTGCCTCGCCATAGCTGTATATCAGCACCGGAAAAGCCCCGGCGACATTAATGCTTGGGTCTTTACGAATCAGCAAGTGGAGCGGGTCTGTCCAGACCAGGATGGTATTGATCACCAGGGGAATACAGAGGAGCCACCAGACGCGGTTGAGCAGGGCGTTCCGGCCACTGTAGACCAGCACAAAGGCCAGAATAGCCAGCGCCGTACCATCCACAGCAAGAAACTGCACATTGTCCCAAATAATTTTGGCATTGAGGGTTGTCGCCTGTAATTCAAAAATATAGCCAAAGGCCCACAGCCCCTGAAATGCCGCCATTAAGGCGAAGGACAGCGCACCAGGAACCAGATGCCGACGCAGCGCAAAGAGCGCCAGCACCACAGATACCCCAACCGATAACGTAAGCAGCGTCTGGAAGATGATCAGTGCCATAACATCATGCTGCACTCGCTTGCTGCTGGTACGTCCGCACCTTCAATGCCGCATGGTCAGCAGGGCCAGCTGATGGCTTCACGAGCCTTGCCATTCCAACTGTTGGCGGCAAACGACGGAATATCACACTCCATGTGTAAGTATAACCGTAGTTGCCGCCAAAAAGTCACCCCTGATGAATAATTTCTAACCCGCCCATGTAGGGCCGCAGCACCTCGGGCACCACAATGCTACCATCGGCCTGCTGGTAGTTTTCCATAATGGCGATGATAACGCGGGGCAGGGCCAGGCCCGAGCCGTTGAGCGTGTGCAGAAACTCCGGCTTTGCACCCTGCTCGGGCCGGTAGCGCAGGTTGGCCCGGCGGCTCTGGTAGGCCTCAAAGTTGCTGCACGAGCTAACTTCAAGCCATTCGTTCACGCCCGGTGCCCACAGCTCCAGGTCATATTTCATCGTTGCCGTGCCCAGGTCGGCGGTACAGAGCTTGAGCAGGCGGTAGGGAATGTTGAGCGCTTTACAAATATCCTCGGCGTTGTCCACCAGGGTGAGCAGTTCGTCGTAGCTGGTTTCGGGACGCACAAACTTCACCATTTCCACTTTATCAAACTGGTAGACTCGCTTGATGCCGCGCACGTCACGCCCGGCGCTCATCTGCTCGTTGCGCCAGCAGGGCGTGTAGGCCACATGGTAGATCGGCAGCTTCGCGCCATCAAGAATTTCATCCTTGTAGAGGTTCGTCACCGGCACTTCGGCGGTGGGAATCAGCGTCAGGTCAACCCCTTCTAGCTTAAACAGGTTCTCGCCAAATATTTCGAATTTGTCTCCAAAGTTTCGCCTTCGTGGTAAACGTCGTGGTTGAAAATCAATGCATCGCCTTGTTTCGGCTTGTAAGTATATAACAGCGTAGGATCTTCTCGACTGCGCATAAATTTTACGGATCCGCCCTCGTAGTTGTCGTTCAAGTAGACCGTAATGGTGTAGATCGAGACTTCGCCTTTGGAATTCTTGTACATGCCGTCGTAATGCGGTTTAAAATATTGACCAGGCTTGTAACGACCAAATAAGAAGCCTGTATTGACACTAGAGGGCAACCATAAGCCTTCGGTGGCGTATCCGATCGGGGTTATGTTGTGCACGTCTTTAAACTGCAGCTGCGGTTGCAATCGTTTCCACACACTATCACCGAGCTCGGGTGATATGACGATCAAGCGCTGATTGTTTCTGTATTCGGGCGGATACTCAGCTGCCAAATCTGAGTGTTTGTCATACCCAATCCCTAAGAAATTAATATAAATTCAGTCACTAGATAAACAGCTTATTGACAACGTAGATTTATATTGTGATTTCAAAGAAAAAATAATTTCAATTCAATAAATATTTGCCA
>JALONX010000453.1 GCA_025454695.1 Chloroflexaceae bacterium | reverse complement strand
CTCGGTTCTCGGTTCTCGGTTCCCCTCGGCTTCGCTCCCTTCGGCTTCGCGGTTCGTGAGCTTGTCGAACGGCAGGGCAGGCGGGGCAGGCTCGGTTCTCGGTTCTCGGTTCTGAGTTCCCCCATCTCCGGTCTCCGGTCTCCGGTCTCCGGTCTCCCCTCTCCCGTCTCCCCTCTCCCGTCTCCCCTCTCCCGTCTGCACCCGCCACTCTGCCACCATGTGATTCAGCAGCGCCGTCGTCACCAGCGGCTGGTCTACCAGCAGCACCAGAACCGCGTCTACACTGGCTGGGAGCGCCGCCAGCCCCACCCGCAGCGAGCTGGCCTGGCCAGTGGCGAAAGCCTCGTTTTCGGCAAACAGCAGCGGCTTCATCGGGCGGGCAGCACCAGCGGCGGGTGCGTCGCTGCCGACGCCCACAGCCTGCCGCACCGCCCCGGCCTGGGCACCCACCACCACCACCAACCCATCGAGCTGGCTGTGCAGCGCTTGCAGCGCCACATGGCGCACCAGCGGCTGGCCGCGCCAGTCGAGCAGCTGTTTGGGCTGACCCATGCGTGATGAGGTGCCAGCAGCGAGGAGAAGACCATAGATCATGCTGAGTTACAAGTTGCGAGTGACGAGTGACGAGTGACGAATTGCGTACTGCCTGTTGCGTGTTTGAGCAAACTGCCAACTGCCAACTGGTTCTTAATTCTCAACTTTCAACTCTCAATTTCAGTCCCTCGTACAGCGTTTCATCCTGTTCCGGCAGCACCGTGCGCATGTCGAACAGCAGCTGTTCGTTGGCGATGCGAGCGACGATGGCGGGGTTGCCCGTGCGCAGCAGCCGGGCCGTCGCGTCGAGTTCTGCTGTCGCCAGGGCCAGGGCAAAACTGGGTAGCGTGTCACCGGGGAGCGAACCGCCACCGACGGCACTTTCGCATGAAACGACAGATGCCGCCCGGCCCGCCGCCCCCAGCCGCTCGGCCAGGCTTTCCGCCCGCGCCCGCAGCCCATCCAGCGGCGCGGCAATCATCTGCCAGACGGGGATTTCTGCCGTGGCCGCCCCCCGCAGGTAGGCCTGCAAGGTCGCTTCCAGCCCGGCAATGGTGGTTTTATCTACCCGCAGGGCGCGGGCCAGCGGATGGCGCTTAAGCTGCTCCACCAGCGTTTTGCGCCCCACAATCAGCCCGGCCTGAGGGCCGCCCAGCAGCTTGTCGCCGCTGAAGGTCACCAGGTCGGCCCCAGAAGCCACGCTTTCGGGCACCGTCGGCTCGGCTGAAAGGCCGTAGGGCGCGGTGGGCAGCAACGTGCCGCTTCCCAGGTCATCCAGCACGGGCACGTTGTGGGCGCGGCCCACCTCGGCCAGCTCCGCCAGGCTGGTTTCATGCACAAAGCCCGTGAGTTTGAAGTTGCTGGTATGCACCCGCAGCAGCAGGGCTGTGCGCTCGCCAATGGCGGCGGCATAATCGCGGGCGTAGGTGCGGTTGGTGGTACCCACATCCACCAGGGTTGCGCCGCTCTGCCGCAACACATCGGGAATGCGAAAGCCGCCGCCGATCTCCACCGCCTGCCCCCGCGACACCAGCACCTCCCACCCGCTGGCCAGCGCCATCAGCACCAGGTAGATCGCAGCGGCGTTGTTGTTCACCACCAGCGCCGCTTCAGCCCCGGTTAACTGGCACAGCAACCCTTCCAGGTGTCTATGGCGGCTGCCCCGTTCGCCTGCTTCCAGCTCAAACTCCAGGTTAGAATAACCCGCGCCCACCGCCGCCATCGCCCGCAGCGCCGCCTGGCTCAGCGGGGCACGCCCAAGGTTGGTCTGCACAATCACACCCGTCCCGTTGATCACCGGGCGGCTTCCTTGAGACGAGCGATTGGAGATTGGAGATGGGCGATTGGAGATTGGTGATCAACCGCGTGCGTCCCATTATGCTGCTCTTCCCGCAACGTGCGGCGGGTTTCGGCTAGCACATGGCGGGCGGCCTGCACCAGCAGTTCGCGGGGCAGGCCCACAGCGGCGGGCTGCTGTTGCACCACCTGCACCAGTTTATCTACACTTGGGAGATTGCGGAGTGGGGACATGAGTAGTTTGAAAACGACTCGCAGTTTAGCAGTTGGCAGTTGGCACGAGGCTCTCGACTATGAGCTGCAAACTGGAAACTGCCAACTGCTCTGCATCTCTGCGTCTCTGCGTCTCTGCGTTTTGGAGCTACGCCACCGGCTCGAAGGCGCGAACGGCCTCCTGTTCGGCCCGCACCAGGGCGGCTTCTCCATCGGGCATGGCGGGGGTGGCGCTACCGGGCAACAAGCCCCCCAGGTCACTGCGGCTGAGTCGCGTCATGGCGAAGACATCGCGCAGCATGGTCTCGAACTCCGGGTGCAGATCCTGTTTGCGCCGCTTCATCACCGTGCGGGCCACCTTGACCATGCCGTCAATGCGATATTCGCGCAGCACGTCGCCGCCCCAGGTGAACGAGGGAATAGTTTTGGGCGCGGCGTGCATGCCAAAGATGTTGCTGCCGGTGCCAATCACGGTGCCGCCGTTGAGGTGAATGCCAATGCCCAGTTTCACATGGTCGGCCAGAAAACAGCCCAGTTTAATCTGGCCGCTGTCGAGCTGACCCACCCCTTCCAGCGTCACCCGAATGGTGCCATAATTATTTTTCAGATCGCTGTTGGTGGTCATCGCGCCAATGTTGACCCACTCGCCAAGCCAGCTGTGGCCCAGAAAGCCATCGTGGTGTTTGTTGCTAAAGCCTTGCACAATGCTGGCTTCCACCTCGCCGCCGATGCGACATGTGGAACCAAAGCTGGTTTCGCCGCGAATGCGGGCGCTGGCGATAATGGTATTGGGGCCAATGTAGGCCGGGCCTTGAATAAAGCTAAACGGCTCGATATGGGCACCCTCGTCAATAAACACCGGCCCGTCGCGGGCGTCCAGCACCATCGGCCCGTCGAGCCGAGCGCCAGCAGCGACGTAGACGTGGGGCGCACCCCGCACCACAATCTGTGAGTCCGCACTGGTGTAGCTGGGCAGCCGAGCAGCCAGCAGCGGTTCATCCCGCTCCAGCTGTTTGCCATTCTCGGCAATCAAATCCCAGGGGAAGCTGATAAGCGGCGGAGCGAGTCCCTGGTCGTCCAGATCATGCAGGCGGGCAAAACGGCGCAGTTCAGCCAGGGCCTCGCTGGCCCGCTGTTCGCGCAGATAGTAAAAAATGGCGCTAGCCAGGGCAGGCGAAAGGTGCGCCCCAATCAGCACATCGCCCGCTGTGTAGACCGTGTTCAGCGGCGCGGCCAGTAACTCGGGCAGCCATGCGAGGCTCAGCACGCGCCCGTTGACCAATGTCAGCGGTGCGCTTTCGCTCAGCAGTGCGCCAAACCCATCGCGCGAGCCGTAGCAGCGCATCAGGTGCTGGCGGCAGAGGCCAAGCAACTTCCCGCCCTTTGGCCACACCCGCGAGGTGGCAGGGTAGGCCAGCGCCGCCGCCATGCGCTCGCGCAGCGTGAAGCCGCCGCAACGAAACTCGTAGAGCGCCCGCGTTTCGGCGAGCGTGGCAAAGTTGCGGTAGGTTTCGTCTTCAAACAGAATGATGGTCATGCAGAGTGACGAGTTTCGAGTGACGAATGACGAGTGCCGACGGCTGACCGGAGACGGAAGACCGGAGACCGGGGCCAGAACCGGAAAAGTACGACGTATGAAATATGATGTATGAATCAGGAGACTCTGAGTTACGCAATACGCAGTACGGAGTACGCAGCCCAGGTTACGCATCACGTTTCACGAAATACAGGTTCTCGGTTCTTGGTTCTTACGTTTCACGCACTATGCAGTACGCATTTATCTCCTAGCGCCGTTTCAGCAGGGCGAGAATGGCGGCGGTGAGCTTTTGCTGGTCGTGGCGCAGCACCTGCACGGCCCGGCTCTGGGTCGGGTTGTTGAGCGAGGCGGTGTATTGAATCACCGACCCGGACAGATCGGTTTCAATCACCACACTGCCTTCCACCATCACATGGCGGCGGGAGATGTCGTCGCCTGCCAGCACCACCGTCTCCTCATACTCCTCGGGGTCGAGGTAGACCGGCACCTGGTTGGCAGCAGCGTAAATCTGGCGAATAGTCGGGTCAATCCGCTGGGCATCCACCAGCACATAATCGGGCGTAAAGCCGCCGTAGCGTTTGATCTGGCGAATATGCTCACTGACATTGAAGCCAGTAGTCAGGCCCGGCTCGGTCATCAGGTTGCAGACATAGATTTTGAGCGCCTTGCTCTGCTGAATGGACTCACGCAACTCGTCAATCAGTAAGTTAGGGATAATACTTTCAAACAGACTCCCCGGCCCCAGCACAATCGCGTCGGCTTCTTGCAGCGTCTCGCGGGCCACCCTGGTGAGCGGCAGGGTGCCCGGAACCACCGGCTGCACCGTGTCGGGTGTGGCGCTGCCGTTGCGCCGCCCGGTGCCAACTCCGTCGTCATCGGCGGCGGCCAGTTGCAGCGCCGTCACATGGCGGGAAGCCAGCCGATCCTGGTTTGGATAGATGTGCATCACATCAATGAACGTGCCATCATCCAGCGTAGCGTAGACGCGGGCGGGAATGGGCGTCGGCACGACATAGTAGACATTGGGCGAGGTCAGCAGGCCAGAAGCGCGGTAGTAGTATTCCACCGGGTCTTGCACGGGGGTGATGCATGTGAGGCGCTCGGCCTGTTCGCCCATGCTGGCCAGCACCAGCATGCCCGCCCCACCCGACAGTACGGCAATCTGGGGCGGCCCGGCGCGCTGGTAGCCCAGCACCAGTTCGCCGGTAGACTGATCCTGGTTGCGGCGGGGAATTACAACCACACCGCTGAGTTGCCACATGCCAAAGCCCAAAATCACCAGGCCCACCAGCAGCAGCAGCACCCCGCGCCAGGGCCGATCCAGAAATTGCAGCGTGAGAATCTGCACAAAATCGGGCATGGGGGCGGTGTAGTAGATATGAATGAAGAGATAGGCCACACCAAGGGATAGAAACACAATCCCAACAAACGTCAGCGCCAGGGGCTGTGCGAGGTAGACCAGTGATGAAAGACGACGGAGGATGGTTTTCATGTGTTCAGGCAAGGAATTTGAGGGAAATGAAGGAAATAAGGGAAGTAATGACATCCAAACTCTCTGAATATTTCCCTCATTTCCTTTATTTCCTTGACCGTCCTATTACGCATGCCGTATTACGAACCCACATACCCACGCACCTCATCAATCAGGGCGCGCAGGCTGCCACTACGGCGGGCGATCATCTCCATCAGCACACTGGCGGCGGCAAGGGCGTCGGGGTGGTCGCTGTAGCGCGGCAGGGTGATTTCGCCTTCCGCCGTGCAACCAACCACCAGGCCAGGCCGTTCCTGGGCCATCACCTCGGCGATGCGCGGGCCAGGTTCGGCGGTGAGTTCGAGCTTGATGCCGGTATCATTTTCCCAGGCGGTCAGCCCGGCCAGGTTGTTTTCAAAGGGCGAGCCGGGGCCAGGCAGCGGGGCCACCAGCAGGCCCTTCTGGCGGTGCTGGCGCGACAAATAGGTACCGAGCAGGAGGGCCACCTCCAGCAACTCCAACGGCTCGCCGTTTTTGTCGGCCACACCCAGCGCCATGCCATCGGCGGAACAGGCCAGACCAATGTGCGAGTCACTTTCGCGCACCAGTTTGCGCAGGCGGTTCATGCCACTTTCCACCGGCAGTGGCGTCACCCGCCCAAACAGCGGGTCGGCCTCGCGGTTAATCTCAATCGCCCGCGTTTGCACGCCTTCGCCAATCAGGCCGGGCAGGTAGCCCACCGTGGAGCCATTCATCGGGTCAACCACAATCGTGAGCGAGGCCCGCCGGATGAGTTCGATGTCTACCTGTTGGCGCAGGGCGTTCAGGTAGTCGCCCCGTAAATCGGCCCCGCCGTCTGGTGTTCCGTCCAGCGTGGCCGGAAACGGCACCGCCGCCAGAGCCGAGCCAGCCTCTTCCAGCCGTAGGCCACAGCCCGCCGGGGCCAGCAGAACCAGCCCATTATACCAGTAGGGGCGGTTGCGGGCCGACACGACCAGCGCACATGGTGCGAGCCCATCTTTGAGCGCGTAGCGAATGGCCGGAAGTGGCAGGGGAGCCGCGGCCAGGCTGGCACTCACCTGGGCCTGCTGCATCGTCAGCCACAGGTCGCGGGCAATCAGGTTGGAAAGAAAGCGGGTGTCGTAGGCCACCAGGCATGGCCAGCCCCGGTTCGCCAGGGCCACCACCAGGTCGGCACTGCGCTGCCGCACCTGTTCCAACGAAAAGTCGGTGGTGTAGACGCCATACCAGGTTTGAGTCTCAAGCCGCGGGCGACCATTCATATATTTGCCACAGAGAACAGAGCGGGCGCTTCAGGTTGGAAGCCGTGAAACGTGAAACGTTATTTCGACAAAGAGGGAAATGAAGGAATTACAGGAAATGACAACACGAATCCCAGAACTATTTCCCTCATTTCCTTCATTTCCTTTGCGGTTTCATCAGTTTCTAATCTCCAATACCTAATCATCCGTTTTGGCCTGGAAATCATGCACCGCTTCCATCATCATATCGCGAATAACCTTGACGCGCTCTTCGGTGGTAGCCTCAAAGCGGGTGGTGATGGCCGGTTCGGTGTTGGAAGCCCGCACCAGGCCCCAGCCATCGCCAAAGTCTACCCGCACCCCGTCCACATCTACCACGGGGTAGTGAGGCGCAAAACGCTGGCGCACATGGTCAATGGCGGCAAACTTGGTGGCGTCCGAGAATGGTATGCGGCCTTCGTCTAACGAGGGCAGCACCGGGTAGGGGGCCAGAATGTCGGCGAGGGAAGCCACGGATGCGCCGGGCTGCATGGGCCAGCCCCCAAACACCAGCGTGTAGAGCAGGTAGGCCCCGGCGTAGGTGCCATCATCGAAGTAGTGGCCGGGCGTGGGCACAATGGTGTGGCCGCTGAGTTCGCCGCCAAGCACGGCGTTGGTTTCGCGCATTTTGGCCGAAAGGTTGAGGTAGCCAGTTTTCCACATCACCGGGGTGCCGCCAAGCTCACGGATGGCGTCGCCCAGCACTTTGCTGCACTTCACATCAAAAATCACATGGCCTTTGCGCTGGGCCAGCAGGTGGCGGGCCAGCACAATCAGGTAGCGGTCGGCCCAGACCATGTCGCCGTTGCCGTCCACCACACCCAGGCGGTCGCCGTCGCCATCCAGGCCAATGCCCATGTCGGCCCCGTGTTCGCGCACCATGCGGCTCAGGTCGCGCATGTTTTCGGGCTTCAGCGGGTCGGGGTGGTGGTTGGGAAAGGTGCCATCTGGCTCGATAAACAGCGGCACCACCTCAATGCCCACCGCCTCTAGCGTGCGCACGCCGATGGGGCCAGCCACGCCGTTGCCACCATCAAGCACCACGCGGGGGCGGCGACGGCCAGCGGACAGCTGCCGGGCCAGCGGCAGGGCGGCGGCCACCTGGGCCACATAGGCGTCACTCACATCGGCATGGCTCAGG
>JALONX010000452.1 GCA_025454695.1 Chloroflexaceae bacterium | reverse complement strand
ACGATGGTCAGTGCGATCAGTAGCCACGACAACGGCGGGCAAACCGATTGTCTTATGTGTCATCGTGGGGTGGGCCACGGCACAACCGACTAGCCTTGAGTGAGGAGTATATGTTGCGACGATTTTCCCAAATCCCCGTCTGGCTCTTTGGCGTTACCATCGTCCTGGTGGCAGCGGGCACTGTTGGCGTGATGTTTCTGCTGGAAAATATCGCCCAGCGCCAGAACGAAGCGCACCAGGACGTGGTGCGCGTGGTGGAACTCACCGAAGAGACCGAAGACCCGGCCATCTGGGGCAAGAACTTTCCCAGCCAGTATGATAGTTACCTCCGCACGGTAGACATTGAGCGCACCAGGTACGGCGGTAGCGAGGCCTTTTCTAAATTACATGACGACCCGATGTGGTTCAAGATTTTTAGCGGCTATCCGTTTGGTGTAGATTACCGCGAGGAGCGCGGCCACGCCTACATGCTCTCCGACCAGCGGGAAACCGAGCGGGTAACCATGTTTAAGCAGCCCGGCGCATGTCTGCACTGCCACGCTTCGGTCATCCCCACCTACCACGCCAAAGGTGTGGAAGCGGGCATCCCCAACGATGAGGCCCACCGCCAGGAGGCCATTCAGAAGGGCTTTGAGCTGGTGAACACCATGCCCTACAGCGAGGCGACAAAGCTGGTGGCCCACCCGGTGACATGTGGCGACTGCCACAATCCGACCACGATGGAATTGCGCATCACCAGGCCCGGCTTTCTCACCGGCATCAATGTGCTGGCGCAGTCCGACGACGCTGTGCCGCACCTGCCGAGCATTGAACGCTGGCGCAAAGAGGGCAAGCTGGGCAGCTACGACCCCAACCTGCTGGCCTCACGGCAGGAACTCCGCTCCATGGTGTGCGCCCAGTGCCATGTGGAATACTACTTCAAGGGCAAAGAAAAATTGCTTACCTACCCCTGGCAGAACGGTTTGAAGATGGAGCAGATCGAGACCTACTACGACGAGGTGCAACACAAGGATTGGGAGCACAAGGAGAGCGGCGCAGCGGTGCTGAAGGCCCAGCACCCCGAGTTTGAACTCTGGAGCCAGGGTATCCACGCCGCTAGCGGGGTTTCCTGTGCCGACTGCCACATGCCCTACCAGCGTGAAGGCGCGGTGAAGGTGAGCGACCACCAGGTGCGTAGCCCGATGCTTAATATTGCCGCCGCCTGCCAGACCTGCCACAACTTCAGCGAGGCCGAGATGCAGGCCCGTGTGGATACCATTCAGGATCGTACCAAAAAGCTGATGATGGAAACTGAGGTGGCGGTGGTGGCCCTGATTGACGACTTGAAGGCGGCGCGAGAAGCTGGCCGCACCGACGAGGAGCTGAAGACGGCCCGCGACTTCCAACGCAAGGCCCAGTGGCGGCTCGACTTCATCGCAGCCGAGAATAGCATGGGCTTCCACGCACCCCAGGAGGCGGCCCGCATTCTGGCCGAAGCCATTGACTTTGCCCGCCAGGGCCAGCTTGACCTGGCCCGCCTGAATGCGAAGATTGCCTGCCCAGGCTGCCACAACGACGCAGCCCAGGTACCTGCCGACCCAACGCAATGAGGCCCAACACCTGAACGAGACGTGCGAAGGGCGGGTGATGAACCCGCCCTTTGGCATATGGGGTATGGCGTCGGAACAGCGGGTGCAACCCTAGCCACCGAATGAATTCGGCGTCTCGAAGACTAAAACACGCTCATGAAGAATAAATATTACATCCGGTATAGCCCGCGTAGGCGGGCTTCCTGTCCCGAGCCGCGCCCTTGAGGGCTACGGCCAGCGCGTCTACCCGTTTTCATACTTAAAGCTCATAAGTAGTCTGTAAAGGAAGTTACCTTGTATTTTGATCCGCTTCAGCCACCGAATGAATTCGGCGTCTGAAAGCCAAAAACACGCTGATGAAGATTAAAAATTAAATTCGGTATAGCCCGCGTAGGCGGGCTTCCTGTCCCGAGCCGCGCCCTTGAGGGCTACGGCCAGCGCACATACCCGTTTTATTTCTTAAAGCTCATAAGCGTGTTGCGCAAGAAATTCAAGAAAGTTTTGTTTATAGAGTAATAAGCGTGTTGCCCCGACGGCTGTCTGGATTAATGTGTAAAACCTCATTACATCCGCCGCCGGACGTGTCGCCGCCCCCAAACTCACATGCGGGGGTTTGGGGCGTCAGGCCCCACCGGGGGTGTCAGGGGCTGGCCCCCGTTTCGCCCGTCGCGCAGGCGACACCAACAAACCTCTTACTACGGAAACGAATGAAGCCTGCGGATCGGAGGATAGCCCCTTGGGCGAGGGCAGGCCGCCGCGCCCGCAACACTCAAACGATAGACGATGAACGATGAGCGTTGAAGCAGCACAATAATCGCCGAAAGCTTCTCTATTAATTAAATAGCTACTCATCGCTCATCGCCCGCGCTCATTTCCCATCCAGCGTCAGCGTCGCCACAGTGTGCTGGTCAACCTGGTCACGGCTCCAGAGCATGGGGTGGTATTCGCCCCGCCGCCACGGCCCCTGCATGTCAATGTAGTGAGGGCTGCCGGGGTGGCCGCTCTGGCCAGTGGCGATGATACTGCGGCTCTTGTTCCAATCGCTGGTGTCGCAAATCTGGCGGTAGGACGCACCGTTATACACCGGCCCGGCGGCGGTGTTGCGGGGTGTGTAGGCCGGGTTCACCGTGTCCAGGTCGCCGCCGGTGGGCCACGGCCCCCGGTTAAAAATGCGGGCCAGCGCAGGCACGCTACCCAGCGGGTGGCGCAGCGTCAGCTTGTGGATGCGTCCGTAGCGCCAGGTCTGCGGATTTTCCCCCAGGCGGCGGCGCAAGTCGGCCACGGCGAGCGCAAAACTCTCCTGCAACACACTCGTCCAGGTGCGGCCCTCGCCCAGCCAGGGATCCGCCCGTTCGGGCAAGGGGGCGGCGGCGATGCGAGCCAGCAGATTGGGCAGGGCCTGGTTGAGAAAGGCATTGCCGGGAATGCTGCCAAATGCCCCCAGGTGGGCTGGAGCCGTCAATAAGTCGCCCAATTCGGCGTAGGCCCGCTGGCTCAGGTGGTAGCGCAGGCCCTCATACAGGCTCCCGCCGACGGACTCAGGAGTGAGATGACCGTCCCAGGCCAGCAACAGCTCGCGGGCCTGCCGCTCCAGCGGGTCGCTCAGCGGCACATCGGCCATCAGGCGGGCCAACTCCCCCCCCGGCAGGCTTAGCACATCGCTGTGGATGCGGGCGAAACTCGCGGCGTCGTGGCGGGGCGTTTCGTGCAGCAGCTGCAAAATCCGCTCGGCCCGGTAGCCGTTGAGCCATTCACCAACCACATGTTTTTCATACGGGTGCTCATCGGCAGCAATGCGGTTGTTGGCCGTCACCGCCAGCCCTTCCGGCGGGTTGAACATTGCGGGCAGCTCTTCGTTGGGAATATAGCCTGTCCACTCGTGTGTACCGTCCCAGCCTGGCACCGGGAATTTGCCATTGCCCTGCGCCCGTATGGGCAGCCGCCCGCCCAGGGCATAGCCGTAGTTGCCGTCCACATCGGCGTAAACGAAATTCTGAGCAGGCACCACCCAGTCGCCCAGCGCCGCCCGAAACTCCTGCCAGTTGCGGGCACGGTTCAGCCCCAGGCCCGCCCGCAGCAACGTGCCGCCTGACTCCAGCGCCGTCCAGCGCAGTGCCAGTCCGGTTGGAGATTGGAGATTGGAGATTGGAGATTGGAGATTGGAGATTGGAGATTGGTTCTGAACCTGGGCAAGATGTGTCTCAGCCCTTTGATGGTTCTCGGTTCTTGGTTCTTGGTTCTGATGATAGATCAAGCTTTCTAGTGGCGCATTCACCGCATCCACAATCGGGCCGTGGCGGGTGATGCGCACTTCTTCCACCACCGGCTCAGCCTGGCCTTTGACATAAATTTCTTCCCGCACCAGCTCGGCCTGTTCCCAGCCGCCCTGCCACTCGTAGCGCAGCGGGTCTTCAGGGTGGAAGCGCTCGATGTAAAGGTCTTGCACATCGGTCATGCCATTGGTGACACCCCAGGCAATGCGGGCATTATGGCCGATTACCACGCAGGGAATGCCAGGAAAGGTCGCGCCCGCCACCGCAAAGTCGCCCCCCTCCAAATGGGCCTCATACCAGACCAGTGGCAGCGCCAGGCCCAGGTGCGGGTCGTCGGCCAGCAGGGGTTTGCCGCTGGTGCTGCGCTGCCCGCCCACCACCCAGGCATTGCTGCCCGCTCCACCGGCGTTGTTGAGGAAGGGAGCAGCCTCTTCCGCCATGCGCAGTGCGCCCGCGCCCAGGTTCGGGGACATCTCGGCAGAGCCAGGCACGGTGCGCGGCCCACTTTCCGGGTAGAAGGGCATCAACTCAGCGCTCCGCTCGGGGCCAACCATGGCCAGCACGCGGGCGTTAAACAGTTCCATCACCCAATTGCACGACAGGTTCAGCGCCATCATTTTCGACCAGACCAGCGCATCGGTCAATTCCCACATGCGGGGCTGAATGCGCAGCAGGCTGAATTCCAGCGGCAGCCGATTGTGGTGCGTAGCGATATATTCATTCACGCCCCGCACATAGGCTTCGGTGATGGCGCGAGTCTCATCGTCGAGCAGACTCACCTCCTGGTGGGCAATGCGACGAAAGCCTAGCGTGCGGATGAAGCGGTCGGAACTGAGGGCGATGGGGCCAAAAATCTCGGCCAGCTGGCCCGAACCGGTGCGGCGGTTCAGCTCCATCTGCCAGAGCCGATCCTGGGCATGCACATAGCCCAGCGCGGTGAAGAGATCCTGGTTGGTAGCGGCATAGATGTGGGGAATGCCCCAACGGTCGCGCTGCACCTTCACCCGGCCATGCAACCCTGGCACATGCACGCGGCCCTGTGTGCGCGGCAGCGGGCGACGCAGGGCCACCAGCGCCCCCACGCCCGCCATCCCAGCGGCGGCTCCCAGCGTCAGCCCCAGCGTGCGGCCAAAACGAGCAACATTCATCATACGAGTCCGTCCTTCATCTTCACATAGCGTAAAGGCTATTGTAGCGCTGCCCTAGTGAATGTCAATTCGCCAATAATGGATATGGGTTAGGGGTTAGGGGTTAGGGGTTATCTGCACAGTGCCCATAGCTCTCACAACGCCCACAACGACAAAGTCTCTGCGTTTCTGCATCTCTGCGTTTCTGCTCGACTAATCGTAAATCGTAAATCGTAAATTGGCATCTCCATTGACAGCCGTTTCCTGATCAGGTAGCATACCTCAGCAATGGAGTTAGCAGTTCGCAGACTCAGTTGAACCAGAAATATGATCATAATGGATTATTTATTTTCATCAAATCTGCAATCTGCAATCTGCAATCTGCAATCTACGAGAGAAGCGACATGGATGCATGAAACAGTTGAATTTCCCTCCGTTCC
This sequence comes from Chloroflexaceae bacterium, assembly GCA_025454695.1. Classification (GTDB taxonomy): domain Bacteria; phylum Chloroflexota; class Chloroflexia; order Chloroflexales; family Chloroflexaceae; genus JALONX01. Next base: position 251 of record JALONX010000452.1, on the reverse strand, counting down.
TGCTGGCCGATCTTCAGCGCGTTGAGCAGGCCATTTTAGAACGTGCCCACTCCCGTTCCGCAGTGATCGCGGCGGCAGGGCAGCATCTGCTGAACTCCGGCGGCAAACGGCTGCGGGCCGCGCTGGTGCTGCTCAGTGCCTGCCTCGGCGATTACCAGTTTGAGCGGGTGCTCCATGCCGCCACCGCAGTTGAACTCATCCATGCGGCCTCGCTCACCCACGACGACCTGGTGGACGAAGCCGAACGACGG
>JALONX010000451.1 GCA_025454695.1 Chloroflexaceae bacterium | reverse complement strand
TATTGGCACAGCCCACGCCGCTATTGCCAGAACCTGGGACAGTGTTGATCAATGAGTTTATGCCTGCCCCCGGCGGTGGTGGTGAGTGGGTCGAATTGTTTAATGCAAACCCATTCCCAGTCAATATTGCAAACTGGCGGTTCATTGATGCGAGTGGCAATACTCGCACAATAACCCCGGCAATGCCTGGCGGTGAGGTTATCGTGCCCCTCAATAGTCTTCACACTGTTGATCTCTCCTCTGATATGCTGAACAACAGTGGGAAAGACTCAATTAAGCTCCTAAATGCTACAGGCACGGAGATAGATGCGGCAACGGAGTATACCAATGCTCCTGCCAATAGAAGTTATGCTCGCATTACTGATGGCGGTGCTGCCTGGCATTGGGCTGACTCAACTCGTGGCGCATGGAACAGCACCCCTGAACCAACCCCGCGCCCAACGCTGACGCCCACGAACACTGCTACGCCTACAGCGACGCCGACCGAAACGGCGACGCCGACGGAAACGGCGACACCGACGGAAACGGCGACACCGACGGAAACGGCGACACCGACGGAAACGGCGACACCGACGGAAACGGCGGCTGCTACCCCAACTCGTACACCCACGCCGACACGAACGCCCTCACCGACGCGCACACCGACTGAAACTCGTACACCATCACCGCCCCGCGAACCGACTGAAACTCGTACACCATCACCGACCCGCGAACCGACGGAGACCCGCACGCCCTCGCCGACGCGGGAGCCAACCGAAACGCGGACGCCCTCACCGACGCGGGAGCCAACCGAAACGCGGACGCCCTCACCGACGCGGGAGCCAACCGAAACGCGGACGCCCTCGCCGACGCGGGAGCCAACTGAAACGCGGACGCCCTCGCCGACGCGCACGCCCTCGCCGACCCGTGTGCCGACGGAGACGCGCACGCCCTCGCCCACTAGAACTGCGTCGCCGACGCGCACGTCGTCGCCGACCCGTGTGCCGACGGAGACGCGCACGCCCTCACCGACGCGCACACCGTCACCGATGCGGACTCAATCGGCGGCACGGCAACCTGCTACAGCACCCAGTCAGCTACCGCCGGACGTAAGTGCAACGTCGCTTAGTTCGTCTACCATGCAGCCGCAGGCGAAGGTGCTTCCGGCTTCGTTGCGGGCGGGCGAACAAACACCGATGGTGGCCTACGTTGGCGTGGGTGGTGGGCGCGTCTACCAGGGTGTGGCGACGCCAACCGCCAGCAGCATGCCTACTCCCTCGCCTTCACCAACCGCTAGCCCAACCGCAATGGTGCTACCAAAGAAAGGTGTATCGGCATCCTGGTTGTATGGTTTGTTACTCGTTCCGGGCGTTGTGTTGTTTGCCATCATCATATTGCTTTTCAGAACAAAACATTGAGTGGAAGTATGCTATAATCACAAGACACACCTCAACAACCTGTTTTCCTCATGCCAAAGCTGGAAGGGGATATGATATGACTGACCCGCAACTGCTGGTGCAAGAACGGCTCGCCCGCAATACCTGGGGCATTCTCGGCTCACAGGGCTATGTGCTCGGCTTAGACCTGGGCAGCTATGGGCTGCGGGCTGCCCTGGTTGATCTGCATCGCCACAGCTATACCAGCGCCCATGTGGAAAGTGAAACTCAGCCGCCCGACCAGATGGTGGACTCGCTGGTAGAACTGGCCCGCTCGTTGATGGCCGACCAGGGGGTGACTGCTGACCGCCTGGTGCGGGTGGGTGTTGGCATTCCTGGCCCGGTTGACATACGAAGTGGCACAGTGCGCCTCATTCCCCGCATGAGCGGATGGGAAAACTACCCGTTGCAGGAGAAGATTGAGTCCGCTTTTGATGCCGTAACTCTGGTGGATAATGATGCCAACTTGATTGCCCTGGGTGAAGCGACCTTTGGCGCGGGCAAGGGCAGTCGTGACCTGTTCTACCTCCACTTGAGCAGTGGAGTGGGTGGCGGCATTGTGCTCGATGGACGGCTCTACCACGGGGCAACCTCTACGGCGGGCGAGATTGGCCACGCGGTGGTGGGCCACGGCTGGAGCGGCGTGGGTCGCCCGGCAACGTTGGAAGAACTAGTTTCCATCCGTGGGCTGCTGCGCCGGGCCGAGGAGCTTGGCTTTGCCACCAATAACCTGCACGACCTGTTTAGTGACCATGCGGTAGGCCAGCAGGTGGTGCGCGAAGCCGTGACCATGCTAGCCATGAAACTGGCCCAGGTGGTGAGTCTGATTGACCCGAACACGGTGGTGCTTGGCGGCGTGGTGGCCCGCATTGGTGGCGAACCATTTGTGCAGGCGATTGCGGCCCAGGTGAACCAGTTTATCGCCCCGGCCTTTGCCCGCCCGGTGCAGATTGTGCCCGCCACCCTCGGCTTCGACAGCGTGGCGATTGGGGGCATTGCCCTGGCCCTGGAGAGCATGCGCGATTGATGGCACCTGCCGTAGCACCACACCACGGTTCGGCGCTACGGCAGGTGCCAATCTACGGATGAGACTCTGCAAACTGCAAACTTGTAGCTGCTAGCTGCTCACCCCGTTTGCATCACCATCCAACGAATGGTATAATCAGAGTTGGCGAACGAGCAGGGAGGCCTTGACCTCTCTGCTTTGTGTTGTGTTTGTGAACAGGAGAGCTATGGACGCCAGGACGATCAGCTACGGCGAGACGGCAATTGACAAGCTGGTGCAATGGTTGCGCGCACGGGGCGAACCCGCCGACGCTGAAACGATCGCCCGGCAGTATCTCAAAATTTTGCGCGACCTTGTGGTGGAGGAAAAAGCATGACAGTGAACACGTTTAACGGTTCGCCGTCGCAGCAGGCCCTGGCCGCCGAGATTTTTCGTTTGATGACGGCCCAGGGCGTCTTGTTTGCTGCCGATGCGCCCATCCGGCAGACGCTCACGAACCTGACCGATTTTCTGGCCTCGCGCCAGCAGCGCACGCCCGATGATGTAGCGAAAGAAATTGACGCGGCGCTTCAGGCCAACGAGCAGGTGTTTACCCGCGAAGAGGCTGAGGGCCAGGTGACGTTTGTAACGTCTCGCCTGGGGGCCTATGTGCCGCGCATTGAAGATACCTCCCACACCTTCAAACAGCGCCTGTACGAGCCAGAAAATCCGTTGCCGATTGATGATATTAGTGTCGTGGTGTCTACATCGCGCCCGGCCCTCACCACGGTGGAGCCGGTGTTTATCTCCGATTATTGGCAGCGCCAGGCGGGCCTGATGCCAGTGCTCCCCGATGGGGAAACGGAAGACGGCGTGGAAGCGCCCATGATTGCCGCCGATGCGGAAGAAACCGCGCCTGTCATTGAGGTGGCCCCGGTGGAAGAGGCCGCATTGGTGGAGGAAGTTGCTCCGGCAGTGCCCGCCACCTCCTCGACGGTGCTGACCCTGGCCGATGGCCTGGCGATTGACCTACGCCGCTCGGTGGATGAGTTGATGGCTGAGCATGGTGCGGTGCTGGCGAGTCGCTTGAGCAGCGCGATTGATAACGATCCGTTGCGCCGTATCGTCAGCTTTGGCAGGCAGTACTATCTCGAATCGGCCCTGGCAAGCATGGGCAAAAACGACATGCGCCGCATCCGTGACGAGATTGTGGAACAGGGCGAACCGCTGCTCGACACGACGCTGATTGCCAATCTCTATTACCACAACCCGCGCCAGTCGGATTATGAGGGCTTCCGCTTCTCGCTGAACTACCGCCTGAGCCGCGAGAAAGATTTTGAGTTTGTGGGCGTGCAAGGGGCGAACCTCTGGAGCACCAAGGGCTTGCCAACCATTGGCACCAAGCGGGTGAAGGCCAGCGAAATGGCCCAACTCGCTGCCTACCTGGAGGAGGGCTTCGACGACAGTCTGGAAATTCAGACTGCTGAGTCGATCCACGAGACCGGCTCGGCCAACCGCCTGCTGACCTTTTTTGAATGGGAGTATGGCATTCTGCCGCTGGACGCTAATCTTAAAGCCTTGCTGCCACCGCCGCTGCTGCCCGATCAGCGCAGCGCCGTGTTGCGGGTTGAGTCGCCGCAGCACTACACCACCTACCTGGTGGAAGTGCGCTACCCCACTGGCAACCGTGGCGGTTGGCTACAGGGCCTGGAAGAGTTCTTCCACGAGCACCTGGTACCCGGCGCGTTGATCACGCTGGCGCGCACACCAGAGGCAAATGTCTTCACCATTTCCTACGAAGAAGCGCCGCCGACGGAAGACCGCCTGCTGACGCTGGACGAGAAGAAAAACAAGCTAGCGTTTGCCAACATCACCTACTACTGCGCGGTGGACGCCGACCAGGTGGTGAATCAGCAGCGCTTTGGGCGGCTGCGCAACCTGAAGTCGTTCCCCATGGCCGAGCGCCGCAAGTCCGAGATGATGCTCGAACATGTTGTGGAAACCCTGGGCGAACCGGCGGGCACCCGCGAACAGCCCCGCGTGCGCTTTAATGTCAACGATGTGGTGGTGGGCTGCAACGTGCTGCGGCCTATGTCGCGCTCATACATTCTCTCGCTGATCACCAACAACGATGATTTTGAGGCCGACCCGGCCAACGAAGGCGTCTACATCTTCCACGCTGAGGTGAAAGACACGCGCAGCAGTGGCGACGATGACGAGGAGGAAGACGTGGTGGAAACCCGGCCCATGCGCCGTGGTGGCCGCTACGCCGATGACGACGACGAATAGGTCGTCGGATTGGTACAACCAAACGCAGCAGCGCCCCGTTTCTCCTACCACCGTTCGCGGTGCAGGGCGGGGCGTTGCTCATTCTAGAATAGGTAAAACCCATGGAACTTGAACAGTATGTAGCAGCCCTGGCTGACCCCAACCAGCCCCTGGCGCGGGCTGGTCTGAAGGCCCTGGCTGACCTTGACCCACGGCAAACGGCGGAGATATGGCCGACGTGGCAGCAAATCCCCGAAGATCGGCGGTTGGAAGTGGTGCAGGCTCTGGTAGAATTGGGCGAAGATAATATTGATCTGGACTTTCGCGAGTTTCTGTTTGCCAACTTGAGCGATACCGACGCCGAAGTGCGCACCTTGGCGGTGGAGGGCCTGTGGGAGGACGAGCGCAGCAAAGTACAGGCCCGGCTGATTGAGCTGCTGAACGACAAAGAGACGGACGTGCGAGCGGCGGCGGCGGTGAGTCTCAGCCGCTTTGCCCACAAAGCCGAGCTAGGCGAACTGCCAGCGGCACAGGCCCAGACCTTGCGCACGGCCCTGCTTCAGGCCATGGCCGACCCCGACCAGCCGGGGGCGGTGCGGCGTCGTCTGGTGGAAGCCCTGGGCTACTTCGCCGACTCGACCGAGGCCCAGGCCGAGATTGGCCGGGCCTATGCCCAGCCCGACCAGCTGATGCGCGAGAGTGCGGTGATGGCGATGGGCCGTTCCATGCGCCCCACCTGGTTTCCCTACATTCAGCGCGAGCTGCGCAGCCCTTCGCCCGCCATGCGCTACGAGGCTGCCCGCGCCGTGGGTGAACTGGGCGAAGACGGTCAGGAACTGGTCAATGCGCTGCTGCCGCTGGTGGACGACGATGATGATGAGGTCTCGCTGGCCTCGATCTGGTCCTTGGGCCAGGTGGGCGGGCAGCATGCCAAACGGGTGCTGCAACGCCTGGTGCGCAGCAAGGATGACGCCCGCCGCCAGGCCGCCGAAGAGGCGA
>JALONX010000450.1 GCA_025454695.1 Chloroflexaceae bacterium | reverse complement strand
CGGCGGGCGTGCAGCACATCGTCTATGTCACGGTGCCGGGGGCCGACACCTTCAAAGTGGTTCCCCACTACCAGGTGGAGCGGCACATTGAGTCCAAGGGGGTAAACCACACCTTTCTGCGAGCCCGCGACTTTATGCAGAACCTCTGTCGGCAGATTTCAACTCACGGCGTTGATATTGCCAACCATCACGAAATTTTTATTCCGGCGGGCAAGGGCCGCACCACCTTTATCGACTCACGGGATGTGGCCACAGTGGCGCTCGATGTGTTTGACTGCCCCGAGAAGCATATCAACAAATCCTACATACTCACCGGGGCCGAGCGGCTGACCTTTGGCGAGGTAGCCCAGCAGTTTACCGAGGTGATGGGTAAGCCGATTCGCTACACCAGCCCCTCGTTTCCACGCTTCTGGTACCGCATGTGGCGGCGGGGCGTGGCCTGGGACGTGGTGCTGTTTATGACGATTGTCTACACACTGACGCGCACCGGCCAGAATGAGCCGCTGACCGAGGAGGTGCCCCGGCTGCTAGGCCGCCCGGCCACCAGCGTGCGCCAGTTTATTCAGGATTACCGCACCCGTTGGGAAACGCAATCGTGGACGTAGCGAAGGTTATTGCGGAGGAGGTTGTGACTGCGCCATTTTAGACAGGATTAACAGGATTAACAGGATTACCGATCGCTTCCTGATGCTGGACTCGTTCAAACCTGTCTGGTTCATCCTGGCAATAAACTACCGGCGTTTTAGAGGAGCTGCGAGCTGAGCAGTAAGAGTGGTGGCGAAGGCGAGGTCAACGTCGAGTACTCGATTGTTTGTATGGTCTTGCGGATGTCATTCCTGCTGCAACGTTGCTTTCAATCACAATTGTAGCACACGCAAGGTTGGCCCCTTGCAGCACGCCCGCCAGCACCTGTGCATACCCGGCAAAGGGAAAGCCCTCCACGCTGGTCACTGAGTCATCGTAGCTGGCTGCCCACTGGGCAAACAGGTGCTGGCGGTTGGGTGAGGGCATGGGGAAACTCCTTTATCCCTTGTGGGTACCTGGCCATTCCCGGTGGCCAACGGCCATCTGTGTCATTCCAATCGCAGGGAGGAATCTGCATTGCCATGCAGTGAAGACCCCTCACTCCGCTCGGGGTGACAGCGATGCTCAATGTGAGAAAACTTTATTGACACGAGGTACGCAGTGCGGAGGCGTTGGAACACGAAACGCACGAAAGAAACGCGAACAACGTGAAAGACCGTTGGATTTCGCGTTGTTCGCGTCGTTTCGCGCCCGTCGCGATCCAAACGCTTGTTCACGACCGCGTAAGTCCTGTTATTGACAAACTAGTCACCCCTGCCCCGCCACCACCGCCGCCCCGGTTTCCAGCTCCTCCAGCAGGGCCTGGGCCTCCCGCAGGTCAGCGGTGGCAAATCCCTCGTGGAAGGCGGCGTAGGTGGGGGCCAGCAGCCCGTGTGCCCGGTGCGGCTGGCCCTGCTGCCGCCAGAGGCGGGCCAGACTCAGGGCCGCTCGTAGCTCCAACATGTGCGCCCCCTGGCTGCGGGCAATCTCCAGGGCCTGGCTCAGGCTGGCCTCCGCTGAGCGTTCCTGTCGCCCCTGCTGCCCGCCCCCCGCCTGAAGCAGTTCGCCCCTGAGGCGGTGAATTTCCGCTTCGTAATGCCGTTCGCCGCTGCGCTGGGCCGCCGCCAACGCTTCGTCGAGCAGGTGCAGCCCTTCCGCCACCTGGCCAGTTTTGCCCAAAGCCTCGGCCAGCAGTGCCAGCATGTGGGGCATGCCGATCTGGGCACCGGTGGCCTGAGCTGCCGCAATGCCGTTACGCATCAGCTCGATTCCAGCGGCTGGCTGGTTCTGTTCTGCCAGTGCCCAGCCCTGAAACACCAGCCCCAGCCCGTTGAAGAAGGGAAAGCCATGCTCGGCGGAAAGGGTAATCGCCGCCTCGGCCATTTGCCTGGTTGCCTCTGGCTCGCGGCGAAACTGGTGCAGGGCCGCCCCGGTGAAGAGGGCAAAAGCCAGGCTGAAGGGGTGGGCTAGCTGGCGGGCCAGGGCAATCGCCTCGTCGCTGCGCTGCACCGCCTGGTCGGGCTGGCCCAGCAGCCACAAGGCCCAGGCGCTCCAGAAGCGGCAGGCCACCCCAGGGTCGGTGGTGTAGATAAAGCTGGGGGCACGGTGCTGCTGCGGGCTGTAAAAGGCGATCATCTGCTCCAGGTAGCTCCGGGCCGCCCCCGGCTCGCCCACGTAGAGCAGCGTCACGCCCATGGCCCAGTTCGCCACCGATTGCAGGGCCTGGTCGTCCACCCGCCCCGCTGTCTCCAGCAGTTGGGTCGCCAGCTCCCGCATCGGTTCCTCGTCGGCCCGCACCAGCGCATAGGAGAAGAGGCCCCAGAGGGTGGGAAACAGCTCCGGCGTTGCGCCGATTTGCTGGCAGAGGGCGCGGGAGCGGGCAAAGGCCCGTTCCACCTCTGGTGCGGCGAAGCCCCGCGTGGCCGCCAGCGGCACCCCCAGGTTGATCTGCACCTCAAGCTCCTGCCGCGCCCGTTCGGGCGTGTCGGGGAGCCGGTGTAGCAGGGCCAGGGCGCGAGTACACATGGCGGCGGCTTCGTCATAGGCCGAAAGCCGGATCGCCCGCTCGCCCGCCTGCCGCAAATAGCCGACGGCCTTGCTGTACCCACCCGCCTCCTGAAAATGGCGGGCTAGCTGCACGGCCTGGTCGCTGGCCTGGCCGCCGTAGATTGTTTCCAGCACCGTGCCCACGTCGCCGTGCAGATAAGCCCGTTCCACCCGGTCAAGCCGACTATGGAGATATTTTTGAAACAGACTGTGGCGAAAGCGGTAGCGCGATAAACGCCGGTCGCTCACCTGCCGCACGCCGTGGGCCACCACCAGCCGATGCTGCCGATCCAGCTCGCCGCTGAGCCGCCGCACCACGCCCCGCACATCGGCAGATTGCACCACCGCCAGCACCTCGGCGGTGAAATCTTCGCCCTCCACCGCCGCCACCGTCAACAGCTCCCGCAGGCCCTCGTCCAGCCGCCCGATCCGCTCGGCAATTGCGCCTTCAACCCGGGCGGGCAGCCTGTCCCAATCCAGGGTTGGGCCAGCTACCATGTGGCCACTGGCATCGTGGAGCAGGTCGCCACGGGCCTGCATGTCCCGCAGCAGCTCCACGGTGAAGAGTGGATGGCCGTGAGTTTGTTCAAACAGGGCGGTGCGAAACTCGCTGCTCAGGCGGTTGGGTGCGGCGTCCAGCAGGGCCTCAACAAAACGGCGGGCCTCGTCGTCGCTCTGGTCGAGCGGCACCACCACCTCGCCAAACATGCGCTGGAGTTCGTTGGCCACCGTTTCCAGCGGGTGACGCTCGCCGCCGCGCCCGTTAGCCACATCCTCCGGGCGGTAGCTGCCCACAATCAGCACCCGGCTGTTTTGGAGGGTGCGCCCCAGGTGAAACAGCAGGCTGAGCGAGCCAGCATCGGCCCACTGTAGATCGTCCAGCAGCAGCACCAGGGGGCGGCGGGCGGCGATGGCGCTGAGCACAGCGGCATACTGGGCAAAGAGGCGGCTCTGGTCGCGCTCGCCGGGAGTGGCGGGCGGGCGTTCGCTGCCCTGTGAGTCCGTGCCGGGGCTGGCTACAAAAGTATTGATCAGGTCTGGCCCTACCTCGGCCAGGGCCTGCCCGGCAATCATGTAGCCTTCGCCCAGGCGACGGGCCTGGATGGGCGGCAGCAGGCGACCTGTGCGTTGGGCCAGGGCATCGCTGGTGAGCAGAGTCAGGGACTCGCGGAAGGGCAGGTAAGGGTCGCCCAGTCCGGTGTGGGCGTTGCAGTTGCCGCTGGTCACCAGCAGCTCGCTGTGGGCCGACTGAGCGCGGCAAGCAAATTCATGCAGCAGGGCCGTTTTGCCGCTGCCCGCCTCGCCCACTACAAAGGCCACCTGGCCCCGCCCGGCCAGTGCTCCGTGCAGTAGCTGGTGTAGGCGGGTCAATTCCCGTTCGCGGGCCACAAACAGGGGGCGTTCCAGCTCCGGCCCCTCGCCCCGGCCTTCGTCCAGTGGCTCGCCCACGTGGGGTGGCGCGGCGGGGGCCACCAGCCGCTCCTTGATCGCCTCGTAGAGCTGGCTGGTTTCGTCGGCAGGTGGCACGCCCAGCTCTTCGTCTAGCAGTCGGGCGCATTCGTGGTATTGCCGCAGAGCCGCCGCCCGTCGCCCCGACCAGGCGTAGACGCGCATCAGCTGGCGGTGGGCTGGCTCGTGCAGCGGGTCAATCTCAAGCTGGCGGCTGGCGTAGCGCCAGGCCAACTCATACTCATCGCGGCGCTCGTGGGCATCGGCCAGGGCGTGCAGCGCTTCCAGGGCAATACGCTCAAACTGCTCGCGCTTGCGTAAGGCCCACTCCTCAAACGCCAGGCTGCCCTCAAACGATAGCCCTTCCAGAAACGCGCCCCGGTAAAGTTCCGCCGCTTCGCGCATGCGCTCCAGCACCGCCGTGGGCAGCAGCGCACCCCCACTGCGGGGCGGCTGGCTGGCCTGGGCCAGGCGGGCCAGCAGCGTGGCGTCGGTGGTGAGAATGGCGGGGTTGAGTCCGACGGCGGCCCGGCTGGCGACGCTAAACACAGGCCGGGCCGCTGTGTCGCCCAGCAACTGACGCAGGTTAGAAAGGGCCTGGCTGAGGCTGTGGCGGGCCTGGCGCTCGGGCTGTTCCGGCCAGAGCAGGCCCACCAGCGTGTCGCGGCTGTGGGCACGTTCGCATTCCACCGCGAGAAAGGCCAGCAAGGCCCGCACTTTGTTGGAGTCGAAGCCGTGAACCGGCCTGCCCTCCAGCGTCAATTGAAACGAGCCAAGCAGCGCAAGCGACAGGTGTGCCATAGGCGTCAGCTTTCTTAGGTGACGATGGGGGAAATCTCAACTCACTATCTAAATAATTATACACTGGTTAAGCCATTTTGAGCCAGTTTTGCGCCTTTTCTTGAGTTTGCCATGAGACTTTCTTGAGACTCGTTTGTTACCATCTCTTCACCAGGATCGTCCAGGCATACATTTCATACTTCCCGGCTTTAACGCAAGAGGCGCAAAGACACGGAGACGCAGGATGCGTGATGCGTGATGCGTGATGCGTAATCCGTACTGCGTAATCGGTACTGCGTAATCCGTACTGCGTGATGCGTGATGCGTGATGCGTAGCGTGATGCGTAATACGTAATGCGTAACACCAACTGCCAACTACCAACTGCCAACTGCAATCGCTACACATGCGCAATGCGTAATGTAACATTAACTGCCAACTGCCAACTGCCAACTGCAATCTGCAATCGCCACACAAAGGAGCCGTTCGATGGGACTCAGCACAAGCGAACTGAAGCCCTGGGCCTGGGAAAAGTTGCGGGGCGTGCAGAACTGTCTTTTTCCCTCGTTTACGCCCGACCTGAGCGAACTCGACGAAGAGGGCATCCGCTGGGATGTGCAGCAGAGCATCAAGCACGGCTTTTTTTCCAGCGTTTGCACCACTGAATCGGGGCTAACCTTTGATGAAGCCCGCCGTTTTGTGCAGATTGTGGTGGAGGAGGCGGCGGGCAAGCTGCTGGTTTCCACCGTGGCCATGTTCGACACGCTACAGAAGAACATCGCCTTTCTGCAACACGCCGAAAAGGTGGGCTGCGACATGGCCCTGATCGGC
>JALONX010000018.1 GCA_025454695.1 Chloroflexaceae bacterium | reverse complement strand
TGCTGCCGCCAACTGGCACCAGATACTCGCCTTCTGGCCCGTGGCACAGGCGGTAGTTCACCTCGTATTCGGTGCCCTGGTGTACCCCAAACACACACCATGCAATGTGGTCATGAATAGGCGTTTGCTGGCCCGGCATCCAGACCAGCGCCACAATCGAAAAGCGATCCTGCGGGTCGAGGTAAAGCATATGCTGGCGATACTGGTTCGGGTCAGGTTCCGACTGTTCGGCGCTCAACAGGCCGGGCGCACCCATAAATGGGCGCAACACACGGGCTACCTGCATGGCCACATGCTCGGTGGCACGAGGCTGGTATACCGCGCCATGCACCTGGGCGACCAGCTCCTGGAGTACGGGCTGCATGGCAAACGCGCGCAATGCTGCTGTCATGGTCTGTGCTCCTTCCACCAACATAGCCCGGTCACACCAGTGTGGCTGGGCACGTGCGATTGGTTGACGCTAACCGGGATGAGATAAAAATGAGTGTATCATAATTCACGGAGGAAAACAACATGTCGCTGGGCAAAGCGGGGTTATCTATGGCCGACCACCTACGGACTCAATGGTATGTAAAATACATCTTTTGTATGTTGGTTCGTGTCAGCCACCGAATGATGGTGTTTTACCTTTTAATCCGGCCACGCGGTGCCGCCCTGGCCACCGAATGAATTCGGCGTCTGGAAACCTACAACACGCTCAAGCGTGTTGCACCAAAGATGTCCACCTTATTTTGTAAAAACTCATAATTCGGCGTCTGGAAGCTATAAACACGCTGATGAAGTTTAATAATTAAATCAATAAGACGATGTAGCCGCGCGATTTATCGCGCCAGAGCGCCGAAGGCGCGATAAATCGCGCGGCTACGGGACGTTTTATACTCGAATAAAAAATAAAGTCCATAAGCGTGTTGCCGTGATGTCTGTCTGGATTATATTGTAAATGTCCATAAGCGTGTTGCTCTAAAAATACGTGAAAACTTCGTTGTCAGACCAATAAGCGTGTGACCTGGAAACACAAGAAATCTTCGTTGACGGACTAATCACTAGTTTGTACACAACGTCTTCTCGCACGCAGCCTCGTTGTCACCCCGACCGCAGGGAGGGGTCTTCAACGCATGGCACTGTGGATTCCTCCCTGTGGTCGGAATGACAGCGCGTTGCATGGCGTACAAAAAGACTTCGTTGTCAGTGTACTCAAAGAAAACTGTTAAGTATGTTTGCTACAATGTTATCCGCCTGACTGCTTTTGTTTTTTTGAGGGATGCCAGGGCCGCGGACGCATGAACGACCAGTGGATCTGGGTTGTGAGTTCGTGGTAAGCACCTAGCTAGCTGCTCAACCAGCCCGCCAGTGCCTATGCACCAAGTTGACACCGTCGAAGATTGCCACAATGGCCCGGTCGAGGGTTAACTCGAAAAGAATACCATGCTCAGCCGGGGTGTACGAGGCTGCATGGGCCGCAATCTGCCGCAGGGCCGGGTCTTGCACCAGCTGCGCACTACCGGCAATAAAGAAATCCCCGCCGCTGCCGCCTGTGGCCTCCGCCGCACTGTGCATGGCATACGAGCCATTCTGCTGAAGGTCGTTCCCCTCGGGCGAAGTTGGTTCCACAAACAAAAACAGCCGCCCCGCGCCAATAATCGGCGTCACCGGGTAGACCTGCGCCTGGCCATCGCTGCGCACGGTGGCAAGGTAGGCAACGCCCGTGCGCCCAAAGCGTGCGGCACCAAAGGCGGCCAGTTCCGGCTCGGCGCTTTCCAGCTTGTGCCAACTCATGGTGTGCCCTCCTACGGAAAAACGAAGCGGCGGCGAGCGACAAAACCTGCCGCCCACCGCCCCTGGCAAGCTCAGTTTTCAGCTCACGGCCCGCTGCACCAGCGCGGTGATGCGTTCCTCTTCGGCGGCGGTAAGCTCCTTCAACGCGAAGGATGTCGGCCACATAGAACCGTCGTCCAGATTGGCCGAGTCGTTAAAACCGAGTGTGGCATACCTGCTGCCAAACTTATGCGCACTTTGAAAGAAGCAGACGATTTTGCCATCCCTGGCGTAAGCGGGCATCCCGTACCAGGTTCTCGGCGAGAGGATTGGTGCGCTGGCTTTGATGATCTCGTGAATGCGCTCGGCCATCACACGATCGAAATCTGGCATCTCGGCGATCTTCGCTAGCACGTCATGTTCCCCTTCTTCCCGGTTTTTGTTTGCACGGGCTTCCGCCTTCAGCTCTTTGGCCCGCTCTTTCATCGCGGCTTTTTCCTCGGCGGTAAAGCCATCCGTCCCCTTCTTTTCACGCTGGCTCATCAAAACCCCCTTTTTTCCATGCCGGGTGGTGCGGGAGCGGCTGCGCCGCCTACAAACCTCCCACCACGGCACCAACCGCGCCCTTGTGTTGAGATGATAGACGAGTCTGGAGCAACGCGGACGTTTATTCATATAAATGAGGACTCGCAGTAACCCCAACGATGAAGGTGACACTTCAATGGCGCAGACCTTTAGCATCCCGCTCCAGGGCGACACCCAAGGCCCCGCCCACTTCCCCAGCCGCTGCGTCTGTTGCGGCGCACCCCAACAGGCCGAGTCCACCCTGAGCTTGAACCGCCTGGTGCTGCGGGGGCAGCGGCAGGTGCAAGTTGCGGTGAAGTACCAGATTCCCCACTGCGAGCGCTGCGCCCGTAGCACAAAAGCCGTCTTTCTGGCTGGTTGCATCCCGTTTGTGGTGGGCCTGCTGCTGGTGGGCGGGGTTCTGTTTGTAGCAGCATTTCTGGGTGCCAGTGCGCTCGGGCTAGACGAGGGCGTTCAAACCACCACCGTACCCTCGCTGGTGCTCGGCGCTGCTGGGGGCCTATTTGGGGGGTTCATCGGCGGCCTGCTTTTTGAGGTGGTTGCGCGGGTGCTATTGCTGCCCTTCTTTGGCCAGGCCCTGTTGCGCGCACCCCTGCTGGCAGCACAGTTTTTTAGCAACAGCGATTATGTGGCCGGGGTGACGGCGACGTTTACTCGTGACGCCCGCCATGTACAACTCACCTTCGCCAATGGAGCGATCGCCAACGAGTTTGCGGCCCTCAATGGCGGGCTGGTAGCGCCAACGGGCTAATCTCAGTGGAGCAGCCCACAAGCCTGGTTGCTACGCCCGCACCAGCTTCAGCTCCACCCGGCCCACCCGAATGATGTCACCATCGTTGACGGGCGTGAGTCCGCGCACCTCAAAGCCATTCACAAAGGTGCCGTTGGTGCTGCCCAGGTCTTCCAGCAACCACTCGTCGCCCTGCATCTCCATGCGGGCGTGTTCAGCGGAAAGAAAATTGTCGTTCAGGGCGATGTCGGTGCTGGTGCTGCGCCCGATGGTGGCATTGGGGCCGAGGGGAAAGCTTTTGCCCACTGCCAGGCCCGTCTGCCCGGCGCTAGTGACGACAAGCTGGCCGTAGGGGTTGGCACTGGCGGGAGCCGCCTCGATGCGCAGATCGCGGGTGATGGCCCGCAGCACCTGCCACAAAAAGAAGTAGAGCAGGAATACAACCGCAATGCGCAACAGCAGCGTAATAACATCCAACGATAAATTAGCAATATCGAACATAAATGACGTGAAATGTGGTGCGTAAAACGTGCTGCGTACTGCGTACTGCGTAATCAGCGAGGCACATTAAGTAGCCACCCGGCTTTACGCATTACATAGTTCGCATAAAAAATCCTTCGCGTGTCTTCGCGTCCTTCGCGGATCAAATCACCCTTCCCGAAAGGTCAATTCCAGCCCACCGAGTGAAATCTGGTCGCCGTCGCGCAGGGCGGCCTCGCTGACGCGCTCGCCATTGACGAAGGTGCCATTGGTGCTGCCGAGATCGGCCAGCCAGAAGCGCCGGTTTTTGTAGCGCAACTGGGCGTGCCGCCGCGACACGCGGGTATCCTCCAGAATCATGTCGTTGCTGAGGCCGCGCCCAATGGTCGAGGTGGTCGTTTCCACCGGCATCAGCTGGGGGCCGTCGGGCGTTTGCAACAACAAATGGGCATGGTTGCGCGGCTGGGGCTGGTTCTGGATCATCGTCGCCGACATCATTTGCGTGGTGCCGTTGGGGGCATTGCCCTGGCTGGCGGTTTCAGCCAGCACCTGAATGCTGCGCCGGGGCACGCCCGGGTCTTCCCCCAGCTGGACTCGCGGGTGTTCCAGCAGGGTAAAATTGCGCTCCTCGGCTAGCTCCGTCAGATACACAGCCATGTCCTGTTCCAGCTTCTTCTGGTAGGGCTGAAACACGCTAAAGTCCTGCGGGTTTAGAAACGCCCGGTAGACGTTCGGCACAATCACCCGGTTGACGCTAATCATCTGGTTGCTTTCCATCGCCCGTTCCAGCCGTTTGGCGATTTCGGCAGGCTGCACCGGGCTGCGGAAAAACCGCGCCACCGAGCCTTCAACCATATGTTCCATCAACTGCTCAAAACGGTTGAGTGCTGACATAATTGTACCTAATCCGTAATCCGTAATTCGTAACAACTCAAATTCACGCATCATGCATCACGCATTACACATTACGTTTCACAGATTACACATCACGTTTCGTGTTTTACGCATTACGCATTACTGGTTTGTAAAATAAGTCTTTTTGTATTTTGCTTCGTTTCAGCCACCGAATGAATTCGGCGTCTGAAAGCCCAAAACACGCTGAAGCGTGTTAACCTGAAAACACAAGAAGACTTCGTTGACGGACTAATTACTACACTGGCAATTACGTGTGTTTGGTCACAATGACCGCTCGGTCATTCCGAACGGAGTGAGGAATCTCCATTGCAATGCAGTGAAGACCCCTCCCTGCAGTCGGGGTGACATGGCAAAGCATTGCAAGAGAACTTCCTTTACAGAGTAATTACGCATTACGTTTCACAGATCACACATCACGTTTTACGCATTACGCATTACGCTTCACGCTTCACGCTTCACGCTTCACCTTCACAGCTTCACCAAGATAAATTGGCTCCAGAGTGGTCAAATTATCCCGCTCGCCAGCCTGGAAGCGGCCCCAGGCCAACTCAGCCAGGTAGCCCGCCCGCCGCATGTTGGCCGCCGAGCCAGGGAAGTGGGCACGTTCGCCCAGGGCTTGCCGCAGCCCGTTTTGCACGTCGGCGTCAATCTCGCCGCAAAACAGGGCACTATCGTTGATCTCCGCTGCCAGCTCCGCCAGCGACATGTTGCGATCCTGGCTCTGCCGGGCAAAGCCCAGCCGATACTCGAAGCGGGCGCTAGCAAAGCGCTCGCGGCCCAGCCGCACCAGCGGGTAGATGGGCATGGCTGCGCCGCGCTGCTGGTAGGCCAACGCTTCCAGCGTGCCAACGCCAAGCAGGGCTAGCCCACCAGCCAGGGCCATGCCCTTGGCAATGCTCATGCCGACCCGCAGGCCGCTCCAGCTGCCTGGGCCAAGGGCCACCGCCACCGCTTGCAACTGCGCCTGTTCCACCCCCAGGTTGCGCAACAGCACCTGCAGCTGCGGCAACACCTGGCTGGTGTGGTTGCGGCGCGACTCCCAGGAACACTCACCCAACAGGCCCCGCTCGCTATAGCAGGCCAGACTCGTGAGTGTTGTTGAGGTGTCTATTGCGAGTAACATAGTCAAAGTGCTGAGTGCTGAGTGCTGAGTGCTGAGTAGCCCGTGAAACGTGAAACGTAATCCGAAACTCTAAACCTCTGCGTCTCTGTGCCTCTGCGTCTCTGCGTTTCCGTCCGGTCAATCTGCAATCTGCACCCGGTCTCGGCTCACCCAAACATCCCCTGTTTCAGCTGCGCCACGAGCTGCTGGTAGCGTTCGCCGTGGGGCACAAAGCGCAGCACCCGCTTGGTATCGCTCAGGTGTTGCAGTGAAATCGCCAGGTGGTCGGTGGGCAACATGTCTGCGGCCCGCTCGGCCCATTCAATCAGGCAGACGCCCTGGCCGCTCCACAGCTCCTCCAGGCCAATCCCGCTGATCTCCGCACGCTCGTCCAGGCGGTAGAGATCGGCATGATAAATCGGCAGGTTGCCGTGATCTGGCCCGGCCCGATACTCGTTCACCAGCACAAAGCTGGGGCTTGTTACCAGGTCAGTCGAGCCAAGCCCGCTGGCCACGCCCTTGACCAGGTGGGTTTTGCCCACGCCAAACGGCCCCAGCAGCAGCAGCAGATCACCCGGCCCGAGCATGCTGCCCAGGCGCTGGCCAATACGTTCCGTCTGTGCAACGCTGTGGCTAATAAAATCGAGCATGTGTGGCGTTTGCGCCACCGGAAACGACGAACGACTCATAGCATCGGACATTGTAGCACAGGCGGGGAGATTTTTAGAGAGGAAAGAACCAAGAACCGAGCCTGCCCTGAGCCAAGTCGAAGGGAACCGAGAACCGTAGCGTTGCATAGCGACAGCAACCTGATTGCACTACCAGTCTTCTTCTGGTTAGAGTTGGATGAGGCCCGCCAGCGTTGGTTGAAAACCACAGTTGCGATAAAAGCTGTCCAGATGGGGTTCGTAATCCACATGCAGCCAGGCAACGTCACGCTCACGGGCCACAGCAGTGGTCTGCCGTACCAATGCGCTGCCAATACCCTGGCGTTGCCGTGCAGGGTGGACGGTGGTATCAAGCAGGAAAGCATGCAGCCCACCATCCCAGGCCAGGTTTACAAAACCGATGAGCTGATTGCTGGCACTGCAACAGACATAGGCCAGACTGCATGCCAGCACAGGTTGGAAATCGCGCCAGCTGTGGTTGGGCCACGCAGCAGCAAACAGGGCATTCAGGGTGTCGTTGCGTACAGGCGGGCTGATAGAGTAAACAATGTCAGGCGAATACACGAGTTTGTATGCAGCCCGTACTACAACGTCTCCAGGGCGGGCGCGGCGGCGGGCGCGGCGGCAGTGGAGGCGGGAGCAGACGGGAAACCCACACTGAGGGTGAGGTTGCTCAAGCCAAGTTCGCGGGCGCTGCGCTGGGCGGTGGGGCTGAAATGGCCATCAAGGGCCACCAGCAGCCCGGCGGTTGGGCGGCGCAGAGCCATCAGCTCGGCCAGGTCATGGACATCGTTCGAGGTGAGGAGGGGGCGTTGTTGCACCAGGGCCAGAATCCGTTCGCCAGCGGTGGTGTGCAGCAGCAGCAGCCAGCGGTTGTAGCGCAGCTGTTCAATCTCGGCAACCTGAAAGCCTGCGTCACGGGCCTGCGTTGCGATACGTGCTGTTTGCGCATTCATACGATCTCTCCTCAAATGGACGAACTGATCGGAAAGCTGATGATGCACGCATCTCAACGCCGAGCATGCAGGCATACTAGAACATAAATCGTCTTCTAGCCACCCACAGCGCACGTACAGACAGATCGCGCAGTGGACGGCATGGGCCACTGATTTTTATTATATCATAACCTTGTGCAAGTGCTTTTTAAGAGAAATTTAAGCTTAGGTGTAATGCCAGGCATGCTTATGGCAGACGCACGTTTGGAATGCGGGAGCCATGCTCCTGCCCGGCAGCATTCCAAAATCCAAAATCTAAAATCCAAAATGGACTAAAAGTTGCTCTGCGCATCAATCAAGCCCCGTTCACGGGCCAGGCGGTCGAAGAAGCGAAAGGCCAGCGCCGCCAGTAGCCCAAAGGCCAGCGTGAGGCCAGTCAGCGCCGCCAGCAGTTGCCCGTTCGACCATGCGGCGAAGGTGGGGAAGGCGGCGGCGTTTGGCCCCAGGGTGGCCCGGCGCAGCAGCTCTAACCAGTAAGTCACCGGCAGCCCATAGGCGAGGGGTTGCAGCCAGCCGGGCAGCAGGGTGATGGGGAAAATCGCACCGCTGAAGAGGTAGAGCGAGGCGGCCACGGCATCGCCCAGAAACCAGGGTTCATTGCGGATGGTCAACGTCCATGCGCCCAGGGCCAGGCCCATAAAACTCAGGCAGATGATGCCCAGCGCCAGGGTGAGGCCAAACAGGGGCCAGTCCACCGTCAGCAGATTGACAGGGACGTTGAGGAAGAAGATGCCGACCAGCAGCGTAATCACCACCGCCAGCGTGCCGACCACAAAGCGGGCAACCGCCCGCCCCAGCAGGTACATGGGCATGGCAATCGGCGCAATGTAGAGATATTTCAGCGTGCGGTAGCGCTCGCGGTCATCCAGAATGGCGTAGGAGGTGCCTGCCATCACCGCACCGACGTAGATGTAGAAGGCGTTGCCCAGGAAAATATAGGCGTAGATCGGCGCGTCGCTGCCTGCCCCGGCCACGGCATGGTACATAAACACCAGAATCAGCACGCTCGACACCGGCTTCAGCACCGAGAAGGCGAAGAAGAGCAGCGGATCCGTCCAGTTCGATTCCACCTGCCAGCCGAGCCAGGCGGCAGTGCGGAAGGAGCGATTGAAGGTCTGGAGCATGACTATTCCTTTACCGCTACCGCTCAATTTCACCGCGGAGCACGCGGAGAACGCGGAGGGAATTACGAGTTACGAGTTACGAATTACGAGTTACGAGTATAAGGCCTCGCTCATTTTCAAACTCTCCGCGCCCTCTGCGCCTCCGCGGTGCAATCATTTTCTTCTATCCGACAGCGTGCCCTCGTAGCGCGCTCGCCATTCCATGCGGTCAAGGGCGAGTTTGGCGGCGCTGACAAAGCCGACGGCCAGCAGCAGCAGGATGCCGATCTCGATCTCAACCGAGAGGAAGCCCAGGGCTGGGCCGTTGGCAAAGGTCAGCTGGCGCATAGCGTCCATGCCTAGCGTGAGCGGCAAAATGGCGGCAGCCAGGGCTACGGCAAAGCCAAAGGTTTCGATGGGGAAGTAGAAGCCGGAAATGAAGTAGATTGGCTCCTGCATCATCTGGGAGATTTGCCAGGCATTGCGCCCAAACAGCAGAAACAGCGAGCCAAACAGCATGCCCAGGCCGTAAAGCGCCGTCATGGTGAGCAGAAACACGGCGAAGAGTTGCAGGTAGTTGGAGATAGCAAACGGCACCTGAAACAGCCACGTGCCCAGCACCAGGATGATCGCCGCCCGCAGACTGGTGGCCAGCATGCCGCCCAGGGCCATCCCCAGCAGAATCGCCATCAGCGAGGCCGGCGACATGATGTAGAGCGGCAGGTTGCCCTGCTCTTTGTCCCAGTAGAGCTGGGTTGCCATGCTCCACATCACATTCAGCCAGAAGGCTGTCATCGCGCCGCCCATCACGGCAAAGCCCACAAACTCCTCGGGGGCCTCCATCGCCCGGTAGACATAGACATAGCCCACGGTGGCCAGAAAGGGGAGAAAGGTTTCAAAAAAGACCCAGGCCGGTTCGCGCTGCTGCCCGATGATGCGGGGGTAGGCCCGCGCCCACACCGTGCGCAGAAAGTAGCGCCAGCCGTGAATGACTTGCCGAGGGGCGGCGGGCAGTTGACGGTTTTCAGTTGGCAGTTGGCGGTCAACAATTGACATGTGGCGCACTCCTGCATTGCAGTTCGCAGTTGGCAGTTCGCAGTTGGCAGTTCGCAGTTGGCAGACTTACACATTACGCATTACACATTACGCATTACGCATTACGCATTACGCATTACGCATTACGCATTACGCATTACGCATTACGCTTCACGTTTCACGCTTCACCTGGTTCACGAAGCAGCCGCCTGCTCCATACTCAGGCCCACCAGGTCAACAAACACATCTTCCAGGGTTGGCTCGCGCTTTTGTAGGTTGAGAATTTGAGCACCGTGGCTGGTGAGTGTCGTCACCACGCTGGCAATTGCGCCGTCTTCGGCCAGAATCAGGTCGAGTTCAGATTTGCCATCCTGCGGGGTGTGAACGAACTTGCGCACACCGGGCAGCGTTTCAAACGTGCTCAACGCGCCGTTGCGCAGCGGACTCACGTCGAGCCGAAAGATCGCTTCCCGTTGCAGGCGGCGCTTGAGGTTGGCCGGTGAGTCGCAGGCCAGCACCTTGCCCGCGTTGATGATGGCGACGCGCTGGCAGAGTTCCTCGGCTTCCGCCATGTAGTGGGTGGTGAGCAGCAGGGTGCGGTCAGGCCGCTCGTCAACCCAGTTGCGCACAAAGGAACGTACCTCACGGCTCGCGCCCACATCCAGCCCTAACGTCGGCTCATCAAGAAAGATGATCTGGGGATCAGTAAGAAAACCACGGACGATGTTCATCTTCTGGCGCAGGCCGGTGGAAAGGTCGGAGGTTTTGGTGTGGGCACGGTCGCTCAGGCCCACAATCTCCAGCAGTGCATCAACCCGGCGGTAGGTGCTTTTGCTGTCCAGGCCGTAGAACTGGCCGAACATCCAGAGGTTTTCGCGCACCGTCAGCAGGCCATAACCGGAGGACTCGCCGCCGCTGACCATGTTGATCAGCGGGCGCACCTGGGCTGCCTGGCGGGCCACATCATAGCCTGCCACGGTGGCCCTGCCGTGGGTGGGGGCCAGCAGCGTGGTGAGGATTTTGATCAGGGTAGTTTTGCCCGCACCGTTGGGGCCAAGCAAGCCAAAGAATTCGCCCCGGCCCACTTCTAGATTTACATCGTTCAGGGCCACCCGTTGTTTGGCCTCGCCCTTTTTGATGGCCTTGATGGTGTAGACCCGGCCCAGGTTCTCGGTCTGTATCGCCAGTGCTTCGTGTGCCATGCGTTTTTCCTGTGGATTACGGTGTCTGGTAGATGTAGCATACGCCGTTCCGCCTACGGAAAGATCGGGCCAGGGGTGTATCTCTCCCCTACAAAAGTACAGGATGAGCGATTGACGATTGACGATTGACGATTGCTATTCACCGCCGAGAACGCAGAGAACGCTAAGAATTTCTGGTTACGCAGTACGTAGTCCGCAGTACGCAGTCAGAATTACGAATCACGTTTCACGTTTCACGCATCCTCCAGTCTTTGCATGCGGTTCTTGGTTCCCTTCGACTTGGCGGTTCGTGAGCTTGCCTATCCTGAGGCATCGAAGGGACGAACGGCAGGGCAGGCTCGGTTCTCGGTTCTTCCCCGCCGGGAACTTTTTCGCCTCCCCCACCGTCACCAGTGTAATCCGCCTGTAACCCGGGACAACGCGGAGCAGATTACTAGCTCAGATGCTCAAGGAGAACCGACATGGCTACCCGCACCTCGCGGTTATTCCGTGCTGTCCCGCTCGTGCTGTTGGCCGCGCTGCTGGCTGGCTGCGCCGCACCCGCTGCTTCGCCCAATGTTGCGCCCCAGGCACCAACTGCTGCCCCGGCTGGCGGCTCGTACAACCGCCCCCAAGCGCCTGCCGCCGCCACCGCTGCGCCCGCCGCTGCCGCTGCTGCGCCCACTGCTGCCGCTGGCCGCGCCAGTGAAGCCCAGGGCGCTGCCCCGGCTCCGGCGGCCCCGGCAGCCACGGCGGCCCCCGCTGCTGCCGCCCCGTCCCATCCCAACGTCGCCGGTGGCACGCCCGCTCATGTTCCGCCAGCAGACTCGAACCGTCCCGCGCCGGTGGAGGTAAACCCCTTTGTTCGCACCGAGTTGGACAACCTTTCGACCTTTGCGATGGATGTGGACACTGGCTCGTACACCGCCGCCCGCAACTACCTGAACCGGGGCACGCTGCCGCCCCGCGACATGGTGCGGGTGGAAGAGTTCGTGAACTACTTCCGCTACGACTACCCCGCACCCCAGAACGATGCCTTTGGCATCATTGTTGATGGCGCACCGTCGCCCTTCACCACCGGGCAAACTCAGTTTATCCGGGTGGGCATTCAGGGGCGGCAGGTGCAGGCCGAGCAGCGCAAAGATGCCGTGCTGACTTTTGTGGTGGACGCCAGCGGTTCGATGGATCGGCCCAACCGCCTGCCGCTGGCCAAAGAATCGCTGACGCTGCTGGTGAACGAACTGCGCCCGAATGACCAGGTGGGCGTGGTCGTCTTCGGCTCGACTGCCTACAACGTGCTGGAGCCGACCTACGTTTCCGACAAGGGCACGATTCTGGACGCGATCAACCGCTTGCAGATTGACGGCGCGACCAACATGGAAGAAGGCATGCTGCTCGGCTACCAGATGGCCAGCCAGGCCTTTGCCCAGGGCGCAAACAACCGCGTGGTGGTGCTGTCGGACGGCGAGGCCAATGTAGGGGCCACCGGGCCAGATGGCATTCTGCGCACGATTAGCGACTACCGCAAGCAGGGTATTTTTCTCAGCACGGTGGGCTTTGGCGTGGGCGACTACAACGACCCTATGCTGGAACAACTGGCCGATGCGGGCGACGGCAACTACAGCTACATTGACACCTTTGACGAAGCCCGGCGGGTGTTCTCGCAGAACCTCACCAGCACGCTGGAGGTGATTGCCAAAGACGCCAAAGTGCAGGTGGAGTTTAACCCGGAGGTGGTGGCGGCCTACCGGCTGCTGGGCTACGAAAACCGGGCTGTGGCCGACGCCGACTTCCGCAACGACCGCATTGACGCGGGCGAAATTGGCGCAGGCCACACCGTCACGGCCCTCTACGAGGTGCGGCTGCGGGGGATGGGCGATGCACTCAAAGTGAGCCTGCGCTACACCGACCCCAACGATGGTGTGGTGCGCGAGATTGCCCAGCCCTTCAGCGCGGCCAATGTGAGCCGCGACATCAGCGAAGCCCCGGCGAGCATGCGCCTGGCAGTCGTGGCGGCCTCGCTGGCCGAATACCTGCGGGAAAGCGACTATGTGCCCGCCCGCGCCCTGCCCACCATTCGCGCCATTGCCGATGAGGTGGCCCGCCAGTATGGCTACGACCCTGACACGAGCGAACTGGCCCAGCTGGTGGCCCAGACAGAGAGCCTGGGGCGGTAGGCTGTCAGCCCGGTTTTAACGCAGAGACGCAGAGGAACAGAGACGCAGAGGCTGTAACCACCTCTGCGTCTCTGCGTCTTCATATCTACCCCATGTTATGATGCGACCAGCACCTTCGTGCCGACTCACGCGGACTCACAGGAACGTGAACAGGTGTATGTTTGGAAGCGCAGTACCGCAAAGCCTTTCGCCACACACTGCTAACTGCCAACTCCGACTCCTGCCCGCTCTGCGTCTTTGCGCCTCTGCGTCTCTGCGTTGAGGGCAGAACTACTCCGAGAAGAGCGCCACAATCAAAAAGGCCTGGCCGTTCAGCGGATCGGAGCCGCGCCCAACCATCAACACCTGCTCGCTGGCGAAGCCGCCCCGCGTCCACCCGGCGATGCTGATGGCGGCGTTTTGCTGAGCCAGCTGGCTGTTGCTTTTCCAGTCGGTTCCATTCAGCTGCTCAGCGTAGAAGGCATTAATTGAATCCCACGATGATTTGGGCGGCAGGCTGTACATGCGCACGTCAGCCTTGAGCTTTTCTCCCACCATGCGGGTGAGCGTGTTGGCGAACAGATCAGCCATTTTGCTTTCGCCCGCCTGCAACGGCACGGTGTTGGGAAAGATGGGAATGGCACTCATCGTCGCCGCTTGCCCCCCACAACCCACCAGACTCACCAGCACCAGCAGCGCGAACAGGGCATGTAGAATCGTTCGAACGGATCGCATAGGTTTCCTCCATTTTTTTGCTCTCGCAAAGGTGCAAAGGCACCGAGTTTGCCGTTGTCATGCAAAATCCGGTTTGATCGCGGTCTTGTCATTCTGAGCGAAGCGAAGAATCTCGTGCGTGATGACGCTCAGACCCTTCGCTTGCGCTCGGGGTGATACGATGACCACGATGGTGCAAGATTTGATGCCATTCGTCTTACAGCAGTCCTTTGCGAACTTTGCGCCTTTGCGAGAGACGTTACAGAACTACCTACGTACCAGCGGCAGGAAGATGCGCCTGCCGCCCTCTTCCACCACCACGGTGATACTGCTGGTGGGGTTGGCCGGGTCGCTAAAGGTGAATGTGCCCGCCGCATCGAAGCGCAGGCGGAAGCTCTGCCCGCTGTTCAGTGCGCCGCTTGCGCCCGCTGTGCCGCTGATGCCGTGCTCGCCCAGGCCCAGGTTGACCCACTCCACCACGCTGCCCGCTGGCACCCGCAGCAGCACTGTGTCGAAGCCGCTTTCGCTGATGCCCACACTCTGGGCAGCCGGGCCAGCGAAAACCGCCGTCAGGAAGCTGGTGGCATCAATGCTGCCGCTCTCATCGAAGACCCAGCTGCGGAAGGGCTGGTAGCCGCTGCGGGTGATGCTCACCTGGCTAGCCCCCGGCACCACGCGCATGTAACTGCCGTCGGCGGCACTGATCTGCGGGTTGGGCAGGCCCAACGACCCCGCTGGCCATGGGGCCACCCCTGCCGCTAGCAGCGTCACGCTAGCGTCGGCCAGCGGTTGTCTGGTGGCGGCGTCGCGCACGTAGCCCAGCGCTCCTTCGTTTTGGGCCAGGGTGAAGCGCTGGCTGCTGCTGCCACTGCTCACGGCGAGCGTAAGTCCGGGCACGGTGGTAGCCAGCTGGGGCGCGGCGGCCTCGTAGGTAAAGCTGCCGCTGTAGTGGCCATCGCCGTCTTCGTCGCTCAGCATGCCCAGCCACTGCTCACCCCGCAAAAGCCGGATTTGCATGGTGCGGTTGTTGCCGCAGCCATCCACGCCCATCTGGTAGGTTTCGCCCGCTTTGAAGAAGCTGCCAGTCTGGGTTGCCCCAAACGAATAGCCCAGCGTTTGCGGGTGGAACTTCTGGCCTTTGCTGTCGGTAAAGACCAGACTCAGCGGGTCAATCGGCAGGCTGTTGTTGACATGCAGGCGCTTGCCGGTGGCTAGCCCCGAAGCCGCGTCACGCGGGCTGACGATATGCAGGCCATTGGGCAGGTTTTGCAGCGTTGCGGTAAACAGGCCATCGCCGCCAACCGGGGCGTTGCCAGCGGGCTTGCCATTGAGCAGCAGCTCGACAGTGCTGCCCGGCTCGCCCATGCCGCCTACCTCAACACTGTTGCGGCAGGTGCTGTCGGCCCCGCTCCAGAGCTGGCCCTTGGCTGCCTTAAAGGCCAACGTTGGCGTGGCAGGCGTGCGTTTCACCGTTGCAGTGGCCTGGTTGTTGGCCCCGTCGGTGTCGCCAGCCAGCGTCACCTCGGCGCGGGCGCTGTATTCGGTGGCCTGCACCGTGCTGGCGGTAGCCGCCCCGCTGGCGGGCAGCAGTAGCCCGATTAAGACCGATTTCTGCTCGCCGGGTTGCATGGTGGGCAGCCGCATGGTCACTTCACCATTGCCCTTGCTGATGTCGCTGCTGGGGATGCCCGGCGCTTGCAGCATGCTGATTTCCAGATCGCGCAGCTGGCTGGGCAGCTGGAAGCGCAGCGTACCGCCGCTGGCTGGCCGCGAGCCGAGGTTGGCGTAGTCAATTTTGAAGCCAAGCTGCTGCTTGCCATCAACCGTGGTGACCTTACCCCGCAGCCCCACCGCCAGGTCTGGCCCGGCACCCTCGGCACCGTTGGGGTACATCAGGTAGTCTTCGGTTTCGCCCAGACCGAAGGGCTGTGCGTAGCCGCGCCCGTCGCCGTACTTGATGTTGCCGTATTGCAACGGCTTGTTGGACTCACGCTCGCTCAGGGTGAGGCGCACCCAGGTGGGTTTGTTAGCCAGATCAGCAGGCCAGGGCACCCGCCCGGTGGGCACGTTGATCACATGCAGGCCGGGGCCGAGGGCTACCACATCCACCTGAACATCAATCACGATATGCTCAACCGCACCCTGCCCGCCGCCGTCGGGGCCACCGCCACAGGGCAGGCCGTCGGCCCAGTCGCCGTCGCGGTTGGCGTCGAGCCACACATTCAGGTAGGGTCGCCGTTCCTGCTGCTTGAAGAAATCAACCGCCTGCTGGTTGACGGCCACCCGCACAGGGAGGTTGGTGGTCTGGCAGTTGTTGAGTGCCCAGAGGTTCGGGTTTGCACCGTCGTCGAAACGGTCATTATTGGGGTCGTTGGCGGCAGGCTCGATATTGTTGAGCGGGTCTTGATCCGGCCCCACATCAGCTTCCAGCTCGCGGCTCACCTGGGGGCCGAGGTGCAGCGGCCAGGGACGATTGTGTTTTGGCCCTTCGGGGTTGCCAGTGGCCGGGTCGAACACGGTGGGGTAGTTGGCCTGCACCCCAGGGAAGGCCAGCATAGCCACGCCCGCATGGTTGGTGCTGTCGGGGGCGTCGCCCAGGTCGGGGCGGGCAGCATCTACGGGCGGCAGTTCGCCATGGTAGTTGGGGTAATTCTGCTTGTCGGGGCAGTCCTCGGTTTCGGGCAGCACAAAGCAGAAGCCGATCTTCAGTTGAGCTAGGTCTGCCAGCTGTTTGTCGCCCTCGTTCAGCTTCAGATTGAAGCTGATTTGGCGGCGTTCGTTGGGGCCAAGGTTGAGCGTGGTATTGTCCTGAATGATCGTGTTTGCACCCGATTGATAGAGATTGATCGTGGTGCTGATGGGGTGATTATTCCAAACTGTGCCGTTCCAGGTCAGGTCGTTCAACTCATCCAGGCTGAGGTCAGCGTCAAACGGAACCTGCTCAAACTCGATGTCGAGCGGGTTATAGTTGGGGCAGGCCGCCCGGAAGGTGGCCTCGGCGCTGATGGGCGTGCCGTTTCTGGGCTGGGCCTGGGCCACGTTGCGCACATCTTGCACGGTGATGTTTGGCTCACACAGCCCCAGGTTCTGCACCAGAAACGAGAGCGTAATCTCGCTGTCGGGAACCAGTGTGCCCTGCCAGTTAACCGTGTAGGTCGGCAAGGGCAGTGGGGGACTCACGTTTAGATCGTAGCTGGCCTGCAAGGGCGCGGCCCCACCCGTGGCACTACGGGCAACGATATACTCGATCTGCCCATTCACAATCTGCGGGAAGAGCCGAAAGCCATAGGCAAGTTCGTCACGCAGGCGGGCCTGCATGGGCTGGCTGCCGCCCACATGGCGCAGGCGAATCTCGTAGGTCACCATGCCGCCAATCGGCAGTGGGTCGCCGGAGGCATTGACGATGCGCTTCTGGATTTCGAGCGTACCATCCTCGCCGGGGGGCTGGGGCCACTGCACGTAGTCTTCGGTTTCGCCAAACTGGTAGCTGCCCACGCTGGGGTGTGGCCCGCGCCCATCGGTGCGCCCGTTGGCATTTTCCGGCGCGTGTCGCTCGCTCAGGGTGAAGCGCATCCAGTGATACCGTTCGGGCGTGCTGTTCAGCACAATTTCGGTGGGCACATCAATATCCACATAGCCACCCGCCGGGATGCCCGCCATGTCCACAAAGTAGTTCTGCACAATCCATTCGTGGGCGGGGATGTTCAGGGCACCGGCTTCTGGCTGGCAAAGGGCGCGGTCGGCCCAGTCGCCGTCGCGGTTGCCGTCGAACCAGACGTTGAGGAACATGCGCTCGATGTTGGCACCAGCGGCCTTTTTGACCCGCACGCGCAGGGTGGTGGCCTGGCAGTTGGCGAAGCTGGCATTGCGGTTGCGCCAGCCGTCGTCGGCCCGGTCGTTGTTGGCGTTGTCGGCCCCGCCATTGAGAATGTTGTTCAGGCCATCGGCGTCGTTGCCGTTGTCGGCTTCCACTTCCCGCGAAAGGTTCTGGCCCAGAATGCCCTGAAAGCTAGGATTGGCATGGCGCGGGCCTGCGGCGTCGCCAGCGGGGGTGCCGTTCCAGACGGTGGGGAAGTTGCCGGGCACGCCGGGGTAGGCCGTGTTGGGGTTCACGCCGACGTTGTTGCTGCTGTCAGGAGCGTCGCCCAGGTCGGGGCGGGGGCCTTCTTCGGCTGGCAGGGTGTAGGTCACCACCAGGCGTGGGGCCAGTTTGAGCGGGTCGCAAGGGGCAGTAGGCGTGGGGATGCAGCCGGTTTCTTTGGAATGAAATGCCTTTAACAGGCCGTCACCCCGGAGGGCGAAACCGTAGTTGGGGGCGGTGCCGGTGTGCCATTGCGTCACTAGCGGTGTCACCGGCCAGGCGATGTCGCCACGGGTGTCGCCCACAGGCTGAATGTTGCCGTTGAAACTGCTGGCGGGCCGGGTGTTCCATGTCACGGTGGCCTCGTCCCAGGCAGCATCGTTGCGGCCAACTTCCACATTGGCCGTGCCGGTGTAGGTGCCCTGGTAGGAAAGGCGCAGTTCGGCACTGGTAATGGTTGCGTTCAGCGGCAGCTCCAGCATGTCGAACTGCACATAGGCCAGGTGGCCATTGGCCGTGCCCGTCCAGATAAAGCCGCTGCCAAAGTTCACGTCGGGCGAGCCGCCCTGGACGCGGGCGTCGCCAACGGAGTAGAGTTCAGTCGTCAGGGGCGTGGCTGCTCGGGCGGGCAACGCAGGCAGCAGCCCGGCCAGCACAAGCAGCAGCAGGACGATCGACCACAGGGCCGACCGGGTGGGAGGTGTGTGTTTCATAGGTCTATCTTCCTTTCAGTGGGTTGGTAAACTCAGAGACTCGTCGCGAAACATCCACATAGCATTCCTCCTTTGGCAACAGCCTGGGCCAGCACGCGGTGGCCCAACCCAATGCCGTTTTTGGGTAATAGCGAACCAGGCGGTGCAGCGTCGCCACACCACGTTGTAGCTCTCACAGAGCCGCTTTAGTTCTCACAAAGGCACAAAGGCGCAAAGGTTTTTAATTGCTTGTGTGCGTCTCCTTCGCGAGCTTTGCGGCCCTTCGATGCCGGTTTCCGAGGCTTTCCTGAGCTTACCAAAGGGCTTGGCGAGGAGCAGGACAGGCTTTGCAAGCGGCGTTTTACACCCTATGAACGGCGCTCTTTTTGGCAACAGGAGGCCAGAGGTTACCACCTATGGGCAACCCGAACCCTTCAAGCAACTGCTTTTACATGTTGGTCGGCGGTGTGTGCAAGGGCAGGAATTGGAAATGCGTGGCCTGACGCCTGGCTACATCTCCAATCCCTACCATTTCAGGGCATGTCGCTCATCCACCAGAGGAGCAGCCGGGCGGGTCTATTTCACCAGTGCGCAGGCTTCCTTCAAAATAGTGGCCCGTGTGCGGGTTGTGGCCAATATAGATGTATTGCGAGTCAGCCCAGAGGTTGCCCGTGAGACCCAACTGGGCTGTGCTGGCAGGGGCCTGCACCATGTGGCCCATTTTATTTGCGGGCAACATCTGGTAGAATCCTTGCCAACTACCCATAAAACTGAGCCAGTTGAAGCCGAGGCCATTGAAGAAGTTGGTCACGGCCACCATATCGGAGCCATTTGCGCCCATCAGCACCTGCCTGCTGCCACTGGCGGAGCCAATACTCCACCCCGGTGATTGGTAGAGTTGTCCAGCCAGCTTCAGCTGAGTCTGTGAGGTAGTGCCATTGCCAGGTAGGCTCAACCAGAAATTGTTGTTCGAGGCTGTGAAGATCGGGTTGTTGCTGCTTTTCGTGGGCAGGCGCACATCGGCGGCAGCCCAGAAGCCGCCCTTGTTACAGCTGGTGACTGCTGGCTTCACCGGAAGCTGACAGCGAATAAACGATGCGCCGTCAAACAGGGCGTACCCGGCAGCATCGTAGCTCAAGTTTCCCTGCACGGTGCAGCGGGCCGTAATGTCGGTCTGGTTCCAACTGGTGACGGTGGCGGGGCTGCCAACGGCGCTGTAGGTGGTGTAGAGCACTCGTGGCGCTTTATTGGGAAAATCCACCTTCAAATGCCAGGCCCACCACGGTGTGGGCGGGTTGCTGGCGTGAATTGCGGTGGTGGGGAAGGCCGTTCCTACTACCACCAGAGCAAGCAGCAGAACCAGCGTCGGTACGATTCGTCGGTGCATACAACTCTCCTTATGGTATGTGGGTCGTTAAATTAAACGGGTCG
>JALONX010000449.1 GCA_025454695.1 Chloroflexaceae bacterium | reverse complement strand
AGCGAACGATTGGCGGCGGTGCTGCGGGACGGCAAGCTCTACGGTGCGCCGGAGCTGGTGGTTGAAGTGCTGTCGCCCGGCAGCCGCAACATCAGCCGCGACCGCGAAGCCAAGCTCAAGCTCTACAGCCGCCGGGGCGTTGATGAATATTGGATTGTGGATTGGCAACAGCATGCGGTTGATGTCCTCCGCCGCGACGGCGACCTGCTGGTTTCGGTTGTCTCGCTACGTTCTGGCGATGTGTTGACCTCGCCCCTTCTGCCCGGATTTGAACTTTCGCTTGACCTGCTTTTTGATGGCGTGCCGTTTGGTGTGGTAGAAGCCGACGAAAGCGATGAACGCTGAACCTGCATACTGCGTACTTCGTACTGCGTAACATCGGCAAAGCAACGAGAGAAAATGAGGGACATGGTTCTGTGCTGCGGGTTGTGATGTCCTTTATTGCCACATTTCCCTGGTTCAGTTTCTTCCTCTGCGCCTCTGAGTACACTGCCAACAACGTTTTTTTTGCACGCAATGAACACGCTGTCATGCCGACCGCAGGGAGGAATCTGCATGGCACTGCGCTGAAGACCTCTCCCTGCGGTCGGGGTGACACCGCGCCTGCCTGGGAGCAGACGTTGTGTACAGACTACTGAGTCTCTGCACCTCTGCGTTTCTGGGTTAAACAAGTCCAAACAGCGTCAACAGCACATCAATCAGCTTGATGCCGATAAAGGGCACGATCAGCCCGCCGAGGCCGTAGATCAGCAGGTTGCGTTGCAGCAGCGCCGCTGCCCCCACCGCCCGGTAGCGCACGCCCCGTAGCGCCAGCGGGATGAGAACGATGATGACCAGGGCGTTGAAGATCACCGCCGAGGCAATCGCGCTTTCCGGCGAGGTCAGGCCCATCACATTCAGCTGGTTGAGTTGCGGGTAGGTGCTGGCAAACGCCGCCGGGATGATGGCAAAATATTTGGCGATGTCATTAGAAATCGAAAAGGTCGTCAGCGAGCCACGGGTGATCAGTAGCTGCTTGCCGATTTCCACCACTTCAATCAGCTTGGTCGGGTTCGAGTCGAGGTCAACCATGTTGCCCGCCTCTTTGGCCGCCTGGGTGCCGCTGTTCATCGCCACCGCCACGTCGGCCTGGGCCAGCGCCGGGGCGTCGTTGGTGCCGTCGCCCGTCATCGCCACGAGCCGCCCGCCTTGCTGATACTCGCGGATGAGCTTGAGCTTGGCTTCCGGCGTGGCCTGAGCCAGGAAATCGTCCACGCCCGCTTCGGCGGCAATCGCGGCGGCGGTCAGCGGGTTGTCGCCGGTAATCATCACCGTTTTGATGCCCATGCGCCGTAGCTCGGCAAAGCGTTCCTTCATGCCGCCCTTCACAATGTCCTTGAGCTGCACCACGCCCAGCACCTTGCTACAGTCGGCCACTACCAGCGGCGTGCCCCCTTGCCGAGCGATATTTTCCACCACGGTGCGCACCTCCGTTGGAAAGGTGCCGCCCTGCTGTTTCACATAGGCATCAATCGACTCCGCCGCGCCCTTGCGGATCTGCTGGCCGTTCAGGTTCACCCCGCTCATGCGCGTCTGGGCGGTAAAGGGCACAAACTCGGCTCCCAGGCCGTGAATGTCGCGCTCGCGAATGTTGTACTTTTCTTTGGCCAGTACCACAATGCTGCGGCCTTCCGGGGTCTCGTCGGCCAGGCTAGAAAGTTGGGCCGCGTCGGCCAGGTTGGCCTCGCTCACCCCGTTGGCCGGGATAAAGGCCGTCGCCTGGCGGTTGCCCAGGGTGATGGTGCCGGTTTTGTCCAGCAGCAGCACGTCCACATCGCCCGCCGCCTCCACCGCCCGGCCCGACATGGCGATGACGTTGGCCTGGATCATGCGATCCATCCCGGCGATGCCAATGGCCGACAGCAGCCCACCGATGGTGGTGGGAATAAGGCAGACCAGCAATGCCACCAGCACCGTCACCGTAATCGGTGTGCCCTGGCCAGCTGCGTTCACGCTGTAGATTGAGAAGGGCAGCAGCGTCACTGTGGCCAGCAGAAAGATGATCGTGAGTCCGGCCAGCAGAATGTTCAGCGCGATCTCATTTGGTGTTTTCTGGCGTTTGGCCCCTTCCACCATGCTAATCATGCGGTCAAGGAAGGTTTCGCCGGGGTTGGCAGTGATGCGGATCACCAGCCAGTCGCTTAGCACCCGCGTACCGCCGGTCACGGCGCTACGGTCGCCGCCGCTTTCCCGAATCACCGGGGCGCTTTCGCCGGTGATGGCGCTTTCGTCCACCGAGGCCACGCCTTCGAGCACCTCGCCGTCCATGGGGATAAAATCGCCCGCCTCCACCAGCACCACATCGCCCTTGCGCAGGTCGGAGGAAGAAATGCTGGTAATTTGCGATTGGAGCTTGGAGATTGGAGATGTGCTGGTGTCGCCGTTTAATCTCAAATCTCTATTTGCCAATCGCTTCGCCTTGATGTCACGCCGAGCTTTCTTGAGCGTGTCCGCCTGGGCCTTGCCGCGCCCTTCGGCCATGGCTTCGGCGAAATTGGCAAACAGCACCGTAAACCAGAGCCAGACTGCAATCGCAAAGATAAAGCTGGCAGGCGCTTCGCCCTGGCCCAGCAGAGCCTGCAGCCACAGGCCAGTGGTTAAAATCGCGCCGACAAAGACCACGAACATTACCGGGTTGCGCACCTGCACCCTGGGGTCGAGTTTTTTGAACGAGTCGAGCACCGCCCGCTGCACAATCTGCGGTTCAAACAAGGGGCGGGATTGGGCTTTTTGGAGGGTCATATACAATCCCTGTAGGGGTTAGGGGTTACGGGTTAGGGGTTAATATTTTTCGATCACGAACTAACCCTTAACCGTTAACCGTTAACCCTTACTGTAAAAGTTGCAACTGCTCTACAAATGGGCCAAGGGCCAGGGCCGGGATGAAGGTGAGTGCGCCGACGAGCAGCACCACGCCAATCAGCAGCACCACAAACAGCGGCGTGTGTGTGGGTAGCGTGCCAGGGCCAGCGGGCACCAGCTTTTTGCTCGCCAGCGAGCCAGCAATCGCCAGCGTGGCGATGATGATCCAGTAGCGCGAAAAGAACATGGCGATGCCGAGCATGATGTTGTAGAAGATGTTGTTGGCACCCAGCCCGGCAAAGGCGCTGCCGTTATTGTTGCCCGCTGAGGTGAAGGCATACAGCACCTCGCTAAAGCCCCTTGCCCCCGTGTTGAAAATCGTTGCCGTGCCGCCAGGAGAAACTACTGCAATCGCAGTGCCCACCAGCACCAGCGCACATGGGATGAGGATGATCAGCGAGGCCATCTTCATCTCGTAGGCCTCAATCTTTTTGCCCAGGTATTCCGGCGTGCGCCCCACCATCAGCCCGGCGATAAACACGGCGATGATGGCGAAAATGAGCATGCCATACAACCCGGAGCCGACGCCGCCAAAGATTACTTCGCCCATTTGCATCAGGAACATGGGCACAAAGCCGCCCAGCGGCGTGTAGGAGCCATGCATCGAGTTGACCGAGCCGTTGGAGGCCGCCGTGGTGGCCGCCGCCCACAGCACCGAATTGGTGATGCCGAAGCGGGTCTCTTTGCCTTCCATGTTGCCGCCGGGCTGCAGATCGCTGGCCACGGTGTCCACACCAAGCGCGGCAATGCGCGGGTTGCCCGCCTGCTCGGCCCAGGCCACCACGCCCAGCAGGGCTACAAACACCACCGTCATTGCCGCCAGCACCGCCCAACCCTGCCGCGTGTCGCCCACCATCTTGCCGAAGGTGTAGCAGAGCGCCGCCGGAATAAGCAGGATTGCCAGCAGCTCCAGGAAGTTCGAGAGTGGGGTAGGGTTCTCAAACGGGTGGGCCGAGTTGACATTAAAGAAACCGCCGCCGTTGGTGCCCAGCTGCTTGATCGCGATCTGCGAGGCCGCCGGGCCAAGCGGCAACACCTGCTCCGTCACCTGGTTGCCGTCGGCATCAGCCGTGGCCTGCACCAGTGGCACAGTGTGCGCCGGGCTGAAGCTCTGCACCACGCCCTGCGACACCAGCAGCAGCGCCAGCAGCAGCGCCAGCGGCAGCAGAATATAGAGCGTCGAACGGGTCATGTCCACCCAGAAGTTGCCGATGGTGGAGGCGCTGCGGCGAGATAACCCACGAATCAGGGCCACCAGCACGGCCATGCCCGTCGCCGCAGAAAGGAAGTTCTGGGCATTGAGGGCCAGCATCTGGGTCAGGTAGCTCATGGTGGTTTCGCCGCCATAGCCCTGCCAGTTGGTGTTGGTAGCAAAACTAATCGCGGTGTTAAACGACGAATCAGGCGTTACGGCCCCCAGCCCCTGCGGGTTGAGCGGCAGTGCCCCTTGCAGCCGTTGCAGCCCATACACCGCCAGCAGGCCCAGCGCGTTGAAGAGCAGCACCGCCACAGTGTAGCTCTTCCAGTTCATCTCTTCGTCGGGCCTGGTGCCGAAGAGCCGGTACATGAGCCGTTCCAGCGGGCCAAGCGCCCGGTCTAGCCCCACCGGCTGCCCCTGGTAGACGCGGGCCATGTACCAGCCCAGTGGCTTGACCAGGGCCAGCAGCACCACCAGAAACAGCCCCAGTTGTAGATAACCATTCGCAGTCATTAGAACCACTCCGGTTTCATAAGGGCGGCAAACAGGTAGGCCAGCAGCGCCAGCGCCACCACACCACCAACCAGATACAAGATTGTCATTACACGTCTCCTACAAGCGTTCGCACAGCACAAGAAACCCCCACGACAGGGCGAAAAAGAGGATGATCAAGCCGAGAAACAGCAAATCCATCGCACAACTCCTTTGGCGATTGCAGATCGTAGATTGCAGATTGCAGATTGGCTTTGTGCAATCTTTGCTTGTTTTCAAGTGATATCAGGATACTCGTCGAACGCTCAAGATGGTGCAAAGAATGGGGGCGGGGGCATAAAGAACATGTAAAGATGGCGGAGAACCGAGAAGCGAGAAGCGAGAACCGAGAACCCAGAACTCAGAACCCAGAACTCAGAACCAAAACAAACAGTAAAAGGATGCTGCAACTTGCGCAGTTCGCAGTTCGCAGTTCGCAGCACGCAGCACGCAGCACGTTTCAGGCAGCACGTTTCACGGATTACGCAGCACCCTTCGCGTTCGCTCAGATCAGGCTCCGCCTTCCGCCTTCAGCCCTCAGCACGTTTCATGTGTTACCTCACTGCACACAATGCTGCTCATCGCAGATCACTGTCACCCCGACCGCAGGGAGGGGTCTTCAATGCACAGCCATGCAGATTCCTCCCTACGGTCGGAATGACATGGCGTGCATGGTGAACAAAACAACGTTGGTTTCAACGCACCTGGGTTTCATGCGCCACACAGCACCCGTCGCCTTTGCTCTCTTCAGCAAGCTCAGGGCAGGCAGGGCAGGCTCAGCACGCAGCACGCAGCACGCATTTTTGCCTCTGTGAAACGAAAAAGCCAGTTTATGGTATGATATGTAAGAGGTTCGCCAGCAGAAAGGATCGCCGTCATGAATGCCCGCCGGAAAGGCGTTTCCCGCCGCCAGATCATCGCCGGGTTTTTTGTTGCCCTGGGACTGCTTGTTCTTAGTAGCTATGTCTCTCAATTAGGCGCAGCCCAGACTCAGGTCACGCGGCTAGCCTTTGGCGTGCCCGGGCCAGTGCTCCCCGTCCCAACG
>JALONX010000448.1 GCA_025454695.1 Chloroflexaceae bacterium | reverse complement strand
ATAATGGATAAATTTATTGGGATTTCTTCAGCTTAGAACCATACATCATTAAAAAGCGATCGAGTTCTGAAAAGCTACGGTCAGGCATCGCCGCAACCACCAGCGACATGAACAATTTCAAGGTAACAATATCATTCCAACTTGAGGGTTTCTTTTTTGATGTTGTTCCAGGCCGCACTGATTTGATCAGGGCGTTCATTGCCCGAAAGTTGTGCTGGTCAATAATGGGCAACGGTTCAGCGTGATGTACAAGGTGCGTGATATAGGCAACCGTGATATATCTCGTGTGGGTCTGTAGGGCTTTCTGCCACCACTCGAATGTTTGTCGTGAGGTGGCCGAGGAACCAGACGCGACAAACTGCGGCCAATGACTTTGTATTTCGCTGATGAGATCTTTGTGGTGCTGGGGATAATTTGGCTTGTCCCAATGCCCCCATTTCCAAACCATAGCATTCTCAATATCGCTATTGGTAGGATTCAGCTTTGAGAAGGTAGTTTTGAAGTGATCGTAGTTTGCTGCTGGATACTTCCTAAAGTCGTATTCATTTAATACCTGTTCGAACGTTTGAGTGATTTGTTCTACGATTTGAGCTGCTTCGCGTTCTGTAATTGCCATTAAATCCCTCTTCCTTGTATGCTGTCATACATTTTTCTACCACACAGATTGAAGAATATAGTCTGAGTGTGACTCCCACAGTCACAATTATAGCAGTCCATGTGAGTTGAAAAAAGAGACGTTTGTTCTGATGTTGTCATATTTTCTTTTCAGATATCTTCCTGTTTGAACACTTCATTAAACGTTATCAGTGCCATTTTTAGTAATTGCCGCCCTACCTTTCAACCACAGCCGCTTTAATGCTATACTTCCCGCATCCGCGAAATTGTACACCGAGGAGCAAGCTTATGCTGCCAGAGAACCCCACCCGCGACCAGATTGCCGCTGCGCTGGACTATGAGCAGGCCGCGCTGGACACGTTGCTGCCGACGATCACCGACGAGCAGTGGCACGGGCGCATGCGCGAAGACGGCTGGACGATCCACGATATTGTAGGCCATATTGCCGACAGCAGTTACGGCCTGGCCTACCTGGTGCGCAACGGCCCGCCAGCCGATGGGCAACCCAGTGTGGATGAGCGCAACGAGCAGCGCCGCCAGCGCATGCGCGAGATGCCCCGCGCCGTGCTGGAGCAGCGCGTAGGCAGTGGTTTCGCCGCCGCCCGCGAGGCCCTCGCCGCCAGCGCCGACCTGAGCGTGCCCGGCCCGTTTGGCCCCCGTATGACGGTGGGCCAGGTGTTGGCGCTCATTGGCCAGCACGCCGCAGGCCACCGCCACGAGATTGAAGCGCTGCTAACATAAGGCTCACACAAAGGCACAAAGGCACAAGGAATCCTCTCGCAAAGCCTGCCCTGCCGTTCGTCCCTTCGATGCCTCAGGACAGGCAAGCTCACGAACCGCGAAGTCGAAGGGGCGCAAAGCTCCCAAAGAAAGAGCAGACGAACGTTTATCTGTGATCCTTTGTGTCTTTGTGCCTTTGTGAGAAATCTAAAGCAGGAGAAACGGCGCAAAGCTGGCAAAGGATGGCCTCGACGGGCAATCAGGTGCGGCCAGGTGCGCTGTGTGTCGCTTTCAAACTGCTCGTGTAAAGCGCTCGCCAGGGCCCAAAGCTCGCAAAGGAATGGTGAAGCATGGAATGTGTGAGCCTTCTTTGCACCCTGGCGGGCTTGGCAAGAGGCAAACGTGGCTACCCAACACAATCGGCCACGAAGGCTGCGAGCAACTCGTTGAAGTGCGCTGGTTGCTCCCACTGTGGGGCGTGGCCTGCCCCGCTGATGATTTGCACATGGTTGCGCCAGAGAGTGGGCATGGAAAGGCCCGCGATGTAGTCGCCGTTTGCTAGCTGTTCGCCTTCGCCATGCAACACGGCCAGCGGCACCTTGAGGTTGGCTACCAGCGCCACTTCGTCTTTGTAGCCATCGGGGCGAATGCTGCCCGCCACCGCCGCCCGCGCCTGCCCGTCGCTCCGCCGAATGTCGTCGAGAAATGCTGCTGGCAGTTCAGCCGTGCCCGGCAAAAAGAAGCTTGACACAAAGGCGTGCGTCTCCTCCTCGCTCAGATCAGGCTTAAACGCTGAGGCCAATGCCGGGTTGGGCAGAAAAGCCTGTTCCAGGTCGGGCGGAAATGCAATCGGCGGCGTTCCGAAGATCAGCACCCCCCGCGCCTGCGGCAGGTCGTCCACCACTTCCAGGGCGATGTGACCGCCCAGGCTCCAGCCCACCAGTACCACCGGGTCAAGCTTGAGCGCCTCAACCACGGCGCGCACCGTTGCCGCCCAGCCTTGCAGCCCCATCACCCGCTCCGGGTTGGCCACAGGCTGCGAGGCCCCAAAGCCAGGCAGGTCAATGGCAACGAGGTGGCAGTGTTGCAGGGCTGGAGCGTCGAGCTGGCGCTGGAATGAAAGCCCCGAGCCTGAGTTGCCGTGGATAAGCAACACGGCGGGGCCGCTGCCGCTGGTGTGGTACACAACCGTCTGGCCATCGAACTGGAGGCTCTGAGTCTGCATGGCATACCGCTTTCTGTTGGTCAGCAAAGGGGAACACAGGGCGACGCAAGCCTGGTAGGTCAGCCGCAGCCCGGCGGCGCACAGCTACAGCAGCACTTCTAGGCTGCGCAATCATACCACCGGCTGTGGGCGCTGGCAACCGAGTCGGCTTGCTCGGCAGGGCGTGAGTGGAGTCGGATTGATTCCGCAGATGACGCAGATGATGTGCATTCCAACCTGTGTCATCTGTTGAACCAATTCACACATGACAAGACGCCTCGGCGCGGGATGCGCTGAGGCGTCTTGCTGTTGCAAACGTGTGGAGCGGGCGATGGGACTCGAACCCACGACAGCCTGCTTGGAAGGCAGGTACTCTACCAACTGAGTTACACCCGCGTTGCTACAACTGTACCACAAAATGGGCTGAACGTAAAGGAAGGATCATCGCGCCATCCGTATATTCTGCAAGTAAAATTGCAATATGCTGTAATCAGCAAATAGAATTGCGTAATTTGCATTATTGCGGTATAGTGCAACGGTAAGGTCACAATGCAGTGGATTTGTTCACTCTTTGCACGGGCCAGAACTACATCGCCACACTGGCCGAACCAAGCATTTCTCTCCTCAATCCTATTCCTGGTTTAAGCAACAGGCAAGGGAGCCTCCCGGCAGCGTTTGGTGGCGTGTATTTTTGTGTGCCTGTACAAGCTCTATTTTCCCAATATACGCTCGGGGTGTGACCCTGTTTTTGAATTAGGTAGGACAACTGCAATGCGAGTACAACGCGCCCTTCTCTGGATGTGTGTCTGTTTGTTTGGTCTGGCTGCCTGTGGTGGGCCGCTGGCAACGGAAGAGTTGGTGGAGCGCATCAGCCCCTCAACGGTGATGATTCGGGCTAAAGCCACCAACCCGGTCTTCCCGCCAACCCAGCCGCTGCCCGATGCCACCGGGCTGCCCGCAAGCAGCGACCCGATGATCGGCAGGGGCAGCGGCGTTGTACTGGAGGAAGGCTATATCGTCACCAACGCCCATGTGATTGAAGGCGCAAACGAGATTGCGGTGTATCTGGCGGCGCAGCCCCAGGAGCCACGCACAGCCCAGGTGGTGGGGGTGAGTGTCTGCGATGACCTGGCGCTGCTGAAACTTGACGACATGCAGGGCCTGACTGCCACAAAGCTGGAACGGGAGACCGACACGCAGCCAGGCCAGGAAGCGGTTTTGCTGGGCTACGCGGCGGGCGACAATCTTGGGGTTGCGCCCCATGTGGGCACCGGCATTGTGACCTGGGTCAACCCCAGCGGCGAACAGATTGCAGGCAAAAGCTTTTTTAAAACCGATATTACCGTGCAAGCGGGCGACTCTGGTGGGCCGCTGCTGAACCGGCAAGGCCAGGTGATTGGCATTACCACGCTGGCCCGCTATGCGTCGCCGACACAGAACGAACCCTATGTGATTAGTGCTGGCTATGCCCACGAGGTGCTAGAGCGCTTGAAAAAGGGCGAAGGCAACACCAGGCTTGGCTTTGGCCTGCTGGAACTTTCGACCCGCCGCGACCCGGCGGACAACCCGGCGACCTATGCCTATTTTGGGCTACAACCAGGAGAAGGCGGCTTGTTTGTCACTGCTGTGGACTCCACGGGGGCGGCAATTGTGGGCATGCGCCCCGGCGATCTGATTGTGCGCTTAAACAGCCAGCCGCTCAGCTCGATGGCCGAGTTGTGCAGCATTCTTAATGCGGTGGGCACCAGCCAGGCCGTGCCGGTGGAGGTGCTGCGGCGTGAAGGCGGTGCGGTGCGGCTGTTGCAAGGCATGCTTGCGCCCGGCCAGGCTCGTCGCCCTGCGGCGGGGGCGGCGGCAGGGCCAGGGGCAACCACCGTGGCCGATGCGATTGGCATGCCCGCGCCAACCAGTGGGCCAGCGGTGCCGCCTGCCCCGGTGCTTGCGCCCACCGCTGTGCCCGCCCCGCCCGCGCCCACGGCAGCGCCCACGGTGCCCCCGCCGCCGCCGAGCCTGGTGAGTCCCCAGCCCAAATTTGATGATGCCACGCTGCAAAATCTACGTGCCGCCCACGATGCACGCCAGGCAGGCTATGCGCAAGTGGTATTTGACACCTTTGATAACGAGGGCACCAAGGCCCGCTGGTCGCCCAACGATGACGCGGTGGGCAGCAGGCAACTGGTGAATAGCACCTACCTGCTCAGTGTGAAGCAGCCCAATTCGGGCAACCTGGATGCATGGCGGGCCGGGCCGATGGGCAACAACTATATTGTGGAACTGGCGACCGCCTTTGCTTCGCAAGGCCCCCGTGTTGCTGTGGGCATTGCCTACGACATTCAAGACAACGGTGATTTTAGCGCCTTTGTGATTGGCAGCGACGGTACATGGGAGGTGTTGACGGTGGCCAACCAGGCGATTGTTACCGACCGCTATGCCCGTGCGGCGACAGACACGATTTTTGGCAACCAGATGCCCAACACTCTCCGGGTGGTGCGTCTGCCCGACCAGAGCCAGTTCTGGATTAACAACACGCTGGTGGCCACGGTGCCTGCTGGCCCGGCTGCTGGTGGCCGCGTAGGCGTCCTTGCTACCACCGGTGCCGAGGCACTGCCTGCGCCGGTGAGCGTGATTGTTGACAACCTGCTGGTGCTCCAGGCTCCCTAATCCGCCGTGTATTTTTTGCATGGCGAACAGCTCTTTCTAAGTAGACAACCGTAGTCTGTCAAGAGCGAAGCTAGTTCGATAACAAGGATCTCTTCTATGCAACAAATACAATCACGGCTTCCATCAAGCCTGTCCGGCATACGCTGGCCCCGGCTTGACCGCAAGCAAACGATTGCACTCGTGCTGGCCATTGTCAGTGTGCTGGGTATTGGCTTCATGCCGGGTGATTTAACCACGGCGGGGCGCATTGCTCTGGGCACCTTCGCCCTGACGGTGATTGGCTGGACACTGACCAGGCTGAACGATACGACGGTGGCGCTGTTCGCTGTGATTGGCCTGGTGCTGTCGGCGACCATCAGCACCGAAAGCTTTTTCGCCAGCCTGGGCAACTCGGTGGTCTGGCTGATGATTGGTGCGTTTATTGTCGCCAGCGCCCTGAACAAGTCGGGCGCGTCGGCCCGGCTCACCGCGCTGGCG
>JALONX010000447.1 GCA_025454695.1 Chloroflexaceae bacterium | reverse complement strand
GGGCCGCGTGGTTCTCCGATCTGGAAGCCCACTTGCAGGCATAATCGCTGCTGATCTGCGCTTGCCTGTGCTAATCAAGTGTAAATATTTTCTATCCACATATGCCGCAGACTACGCAGACGGAAATCAACCTTTCTCTGTGTAGTCTGTAGCATCTGCCGATGTTTTACACACATGGTTTCGTTCCACCCCCGACTGCTGCGCCGCTTGCATGTTCGTTTGCTATCAATGGTCGTCGTGTTGATGACGCTAGCCGCCTGTAGCCTGCCGCCCGCTCTCTCATCCACGCCCGCCGCCGAGGCCCCACCAGAGGCGACAAGCGCCGTTGCGCCCCCGCTCATCCGCACGCCGGTGCCCCGCCGCCTGCCCAGCCGCCCCGACGGCCTGCTGCTCTGGACGACGGAACAGGGCAACGGGCTGGAACTGGTGCAGCAGATTGCGCAAGACGCGGGGATGCGGGCCGGGGTGGCGATTACAGTGGTGCCAAAAGAGTCCGCCGCGCTGCGCCTGAGTCTGCTCACGGCTGCTAGCATCACCGAGCCGCTACCCGACATGATCTGGGGCAACCAGGATGATCTGGCCGACTTGCTGGTGGATGGGCAACTTCAGCCAGTGACGCTGCCTGGTTCGGCGGAAACCTATCTGCCTGCCGGGCTGGCCAGTGCCACTGCTGATGGCAAAATCTGGGGCCAGCCGCTCACCTTGCAGGGCTTTCTGTTGCTGTTCTACAACAAAGGCCTGGTGCAACAGGTGCCAGCCACTAGCGACGAGTTGATTGTGCAGTCGCGGGCGGCGAATGTGGAGGGGCGGGCGGGGCTGGTGATGGGCTGGAACGAAGCGCCCTGGCTGCTGGCCTGGCTCAACGGCTTTGGCGGTTCGCCCGTCAGCGCCGATGGCACGCAGCCGACGCTGAACACCCCGCAGATGGAAAGCGCCCTGAATGTGCTGAAGGAGTTGATCGCCGCTGCGCCGCCCCAGGAGAGCGACTACGGGCGTAGCCAGCGTCTGTTTGCCGCCGGGCAGGTGGCCTATGCGATGGATGGCGATTGGGCGCTACCGGGCTACCGTGCCCCAGGCAACAATCTGGATGTCGGCATTGCCCCGCTGCCCCGCGTGCCTGCCACCAACCGCTCGGCGGGTTCAGTGGCAGGTGGTTCGTACCTGATGTTTTACCGCGAGATTGACCCGAACCGCCTCACCCAGGTGCAAACTATTGCAAGCTACATGGCCGAAACTGATGTGCAGGTGCGCCTGGCTACCAGCCTGGGCCGCCTGCCCGCCACCCGCGCCGCCCTCAGCGCCCCGGCCCTCGCCAATGAGCCAGTGCTGGCCGCCGCTGCTGCCCAGGCCGAAAGCGCCAGCGGCCTGCCGCCTACCAGGGCCGCACGTTGTGCCCTACGGGCGATTGATGAACAACTGCCGCCGCTGCTGGCTGGTCGGATTGACCAGGCAGAATCCCTCAGCGCCATGCAGCGCAGCGCCGAGGCGTGTGTGGGGCGTTGACTGAGTGACGAGTGACCCTTCGACCCTTCGGCTCCGCGGTTCGTGAGCCTGTCGAACGGCAGGGCAGGCAGGCTCAGGGCAGGCGGAGTGACGAGTGATGAGTGGCGAACATACAAAGGAAATGAAGGAAATGAGGGAAATATGCTGAGCGTCTGGTTGTCATTTCCTGTATTTCCCGTATTTCCCGTATTTCCCTTGAGATTACGGATACCATATCACGTATCACGTTTCACGGATGACGCATCACCTTCCACATTTCACGCTATCTAATTCCCGTTTCCTGGCCCTCGGAAATGCTCAATTCCCAACACTGGTTCTCCTTCCGGTGTAAAGAAAGCGTAGCCATTCTTGCCGCTGTGTTTGGCATGGTACATGGCGTTGTCGGCATTGGTTTTAAGGGTGGTGGCGTCGTTGCCATCCTGTGGGTAGATACTTATGCCAATGCTGGCGCTGATGTGCATGGCCTGCCCGTCAATGGTGAAGGGTAGTTCAAGCTGGTGCAGAATACGTTGCGCAACGCTAGCTACTTCTTCCGCGTCGTGGCCCGAGCGCAACACCACCGTAAACTCATCGCCGCC
The DNA here is from genome assembly GCA_025454695.1 of Chloroflexaceae bacterium. Lineage (GTDB taxonomy): Bacteria > Chloroflexota > Chloroflexia > Chloroflexales > Chloroflexaceae > JALONX01. The sequence goes on along the minus strand of JALONX010000447.1, from coordinate 3,603 downwards.
CATGCGGGCTAACGTATCTTCTTCGCGCAGGCAGCCCTGCATGCGCTGGGCAACTTCGCACAGCAGGGCGTCGCCCATGTGGTGCCCGAGCGTATCGTTTACTTCCTTAAAGCGATCTAGGTCAATATAGAGCAGGGCAAGGTTGCGCTGGTCGCGGCGGGCCTGGGCCAGCGCCTGGCGCAGGCGGTCTTCAAACAGGGCGCGGTTGGGCAGGCCCGTCAGGGCATCGTGCGATGATTGGTAGACCAGCTGGTCGGCCAGGCGCTGCCGTTGAATGGCAATCCGGGCCAACGAGGCGGCGGACTCAAGCAACTCCTGGTCGCTTTCGGTTGGTTCCAGGGGGCGGCTCAGGTAGCAGTCGAGCGTGCCCAGCAATTCGCCCTCATGCGAGAGCAGTGGCAGCGACCAGCAGGCCCGCACGCCCTGCTGCAAGGCCACCGGGCGCATGCTGGCCCAGGCCTGGTCTTGCACAAGGTCGCAGGTGTAGGCCGGGCGGTGGCGGTGGGCCGCATAAGCTGCCGTGCCCCCATCGGCACCCACGGCAACACCATCGAGCAGGTGGGCCAGTGCCTGGGGCAGGTGCGGCGCTGCGGCGAGAAACAGGTGACCCTCGCGAAACAGACTCACGGCACAGTACGAGTCGCTGCGCTGCTGCTGCACCAGCAGTGCCAGCGCATGCAACACCCGCTCCAGTGGCTCACTGGCGGCGATCAGTTCCAGCACCTGGTTACGGTTTCGTTCGAACTGGCGCGTGTGCGACAGCGTTTCGATCGTGCCGCGCATAATGATGGTCAGCTGCTCAATCTCGTCGTGCGACCGAACAGCGGCGCTAGCGGCACGGCTGCCACCGGGGATAACGGTCGCGAGCATGCCCTGGAATGCCCGTAGGCGGTTTTGTACCACCCGTTCGATCAGCACCATTACCAGCAATGCCCAAAACATGCTCATCACCAGGGAAACAACGAAGAGCAGCCAGACGGTAGCGCTGCTGGCCACGCTCCAGGCCGCTTCGGTGAAGGAGAGCGAAGCAAACAGATCGCTCACGATGAAACTACCCAGCACGCCGCCGATGATCAATGACCATGCAACGGCGGTGAGGCCAAGAAAGAGTCGAACGCGCTGTCGTGGTGTCATGAAGGTGTGAAGACAGGCAGGCGACACGAGAAATTGTCTGACTTTTCTACTCTCCTACGGTGTATCGGAGCAGAAATGTACAGATATACCGCGACGACAGGGCGCAGGATACGTAGACCCTCTTGAAATAAAAGAATTGAAAGGTAGAAAAAAAAGTTCTCCTTGACAGGAGCCTACCGTTGGTCTACACTACCAGAGGTCGTGTGCCCGTACAATCAACACGGAGTTTTAGCTATGGGACGGGTGGTCGCGGTCACCAACTTAAAGGGCGGCATTGGCAAAACTACTACCGTTGTCAACCTTGGGGCGGGCCTGGCGCTCAAGGGTGCAAAGGTGCTTCTGGTAGATGTTGACGTGCAGGGCAACCTGGCGATGGCCCTGGGTACCCGCTTCCGGCGCACGCTCTACGATGTGCTGGTGGACGGCGTGCCAGCGGCGGATTGCGTGGTAGCTGCCCGCCCCAACCTCGATCTGCTTCCTTCTGATGATACCCTGATTGGCGCTCAAGCGACGATTACCCGCCGTTCCGACTGGAGCCGCGTGTTGACCCAGGCGCTCCAGCCGCTGGTTTCGCGCTACGATTACATCTTTGTAGATTGTAGCGGCTCGTTGACGGTGCTCAACATCAATGCGCTGATGGCAGCGGCTGATGTGCTGGTGCCCACCACCGTTGAACACCTCTCGGTGAAGGGGGTGGAACTGCTCTACAAGCAGCTGATGCGGCTGAAACAGGGCAGCAGCAGCGTGCGGGCCATTATCCCTACCATGTATGATCCGCGTTTGCGGCAGTCGGGGGCCTTGCTGGCCGAACTGCAACAGCTCTATGGCACTGTGGTGGCTCCGCCCATTCGCATCAACGTCCGCCTGTCAGAAGCTTCAGCTGAAGGGCGCACCATCTACGAGTATGATCCCCATTCGCGGGGCGCGGTAGACTACGCTAACCTGGTGGAGCATGTGAGCCAGAAGCTCGGCTTTACCGGGCCTGCGCCCGCACCCGTAGAGGCTCCGCCACCGCTGCCAGTTGCGCCCGCCCCCAAAGCCACCCCGCCAGAACGTCCGCTTGTCACCGGCACCACGGGTGCGATGCATCTTTCTTGCCCCCACTGTGGCCGCCCCATGCAGCGTGCCACTGTGGCTGGCTACCGCGTGGCCTACTGCGACTACTGCAAGTATAAACAGCAAGACCTGGTGGGCGGCGCACGGCGCTAAAACCAGAAACGCAGAGATGCAGAGACGGAGTGATTTGAAGGTAGAAGCGGAATATGAAACGTAATGCGTGAAACGTGAAACGTGCGGCGTAATCCGTACTACGTGCAACGTACTGCGTATTCAAAGGCTGAAGGCTGAAGGCTAAAGGCTGTGAAATTGATCACCTTGTCACCCTGCCTGCCCTGAGGCTCCCCTGAGCTTGTCGAAGGGCTTGTCGAAGGGTCACCTTGTCACCTTGTCATCTTGTTTTCGGTCTCCAATCTCTGGTCTCCAATGACGCACTCCTGGCGCTTGCCCACAGCTTTTGTTCTGCTGCTGGCAACGCTGGCGCTCCCCGGCTTGCTCGAATCTCGCCCACTTGAGTTGTTGCTCACGAATGGATTGCAGCTGCGGCTAGACGGACTGAGTCGCTTCTTTGTGCTGCTGGTGGCGCTGGCGGCGCTGTTGCCTGCCCCCAGCCCGGCCTGGCGGCAGGGGCTGGCGGCGTTGCTGTGCGCCCTCGCTTTCGCCCTCACCGATGTGCGGCTGGTGGCGCTGTGCTACGGGCTGGCGGCACTGGCGCTGTGGAACCGCCGCCAGGAGCGGCCCTGGCTGGCGCTGGGGCTGGCGCTACTGCCGCCGCTGCTATTGCTGGTTGCCGCCGTGCAACTGGGGCAGCTGGCGGGCAGCACCAACTACAGCTTGCCTGTCGCCGCCAGTGGTCTTTCAAGTGCCGTGTTTGCGGCCACGCTGCTCGCTACCATCCTCGGTGTTAGCCCTCTTGTGGCCGACACAAGCAAGCGAGAGGCGCAATTCGTGCTGCAACTGGCCTGGTGCTACCCACTGCTGCGCCTGGCAGGCATTGGCCCCTGGAACTGGGGCTGGCATGTGGGGCTGCTGACCCTGGCCCTGGCGCTGTTGCTCCACGCCACGTGGCAGGCGCTGCGCCAAAAGGCTGGAACGGAGCGAGTCTACCTGACGCTGGCACTGACCGCTGTTGGCACGGGCACCGCTGTGGGCATGGCGGCGGCGCTGGTGGCGTTGCTCCTCGCGCTGCTAACAACCTGGGACAGTAGAGGTAATCAGCAAAACCTCCCACAAAGGCACAAAGCCTGTCCTGAGCGAAGTCGAAGGGGCACAACGGCGTCGCGAATGCCTATATTTCACCAACCCTTTGCGGGCTTTGCGCCTTTGCGAGAGATATTAAACCACTCCGCACCATTGCTGCTCACTCCCATGCTGCCGCTGACGCTGCCGTTTGTGGGCCTGTGGCTGCTGCTG
>JALONX010000446.1 GCA_025454695.1 Chloroflexaceae bacterium | reverse complement strand
ATGAGGGAAATAATTTAAAGCGCAATCGCACAATTTCCCTTATTTCCTTTATTTCCCTTCTGAACATCTACACTAGATGTGGTATGAATTCCTCAGAGTCTGTCTGAAAAGGCCACTTTTTTTGCTCTCGCAACGCCGCAAAGGCGCAAAGGGCTGGCTCAAACACGTTTATCTGTACACCTTTGTGTGCTTTGCGCCGTTGCGAGAGGCTTTTCAGACAGCTTCTCAGTGCCCTCTGTGTCTCTGTGGCAACAAAGGCGTTAGCGGAAGGCTTGCTCCGGTAAGTGCAGTAGCACTTGTTCAGCGTCGCGGTCGAATTTGATGATCACGCTGAGCGTTTCTTCCAGCAGGGTGCGGTCAATGCTGCGGGCGTTGAGCAGCACCAGGGCCTGCGCCCAGTCGAGCGTTTCGCTCACGCTCGGCGGCTTACGCAAATCCAACCCACGCATGGCCTGCACCAGCCGCACCAGTTGGGCCGAAAGCGCCTCGCCAGCCTCGGGCACTTTCATGCGCACAATCGCCAGTTCCACCTCGGCGGTGGGGTAATCCAGGCTCAAATGCAGGCAGCGCCGCTTCATGGCCTCGCTCAGCTCGCGAGTACGGTTGCTGGTGAGGATCGTCACCGGGCGGGTGCGGGCCACCAGCGTGCCCAACTCAGGAATGGTGACCTGGAAGTCGCTTAAAAATTCCAGCAGAAAAGCTTCAAACTCCTCATCGGCCCGGTCAATCTCATCAATGAGCAGCACGGTGGGTTTGGCTGAGCGAATGGCATGCAGAATGGGCCGCTCCACCAGAAAATTCTCCGAGAAAAAGACATCTTCCCGCTCCCGCAGCAGCGCCGCCGCTTCCCGCAGGTCGGTTGAGGGGCCGATGAGCTGGCCGATCTTCTCGCGCAGCACCTGGGTGTAGAGCAGCTGCTTGCTGTACTCCCACTCATACAGCGCCCGCGACTCATCCAGCCCCTCGTAGCACTGGAGGCGGATGAGTTTACGCTCCAGAGCCAGGGCCAGCACCTTGGAAAGCTCGGTTTTGCCCACGCCCGCCGGGCCTTCAATCAGCACCGGCTTGCCGAGCTGGCTGGCCAGAAACACCACCGTAGCCAGTTTGCGACTGCTGACATATTGCTGGGCCGCCAGCCGCTGCTGCACATCTTCAATGCTTGTAAACACGGCTCATCCTTAATAAGGAGGCATTTGCCACAGAGTACACAGAGGACACAGAGGGGTTACAAATGCCTCCGCGTCCTCCGCGTCCTCCGCGATGAGGTTGCATTACGCCACGACGGCCCGCCCGTTGGCCACGCCGTTGCTGCTGTGCATGGCGTGAAGCACGCTGGTGCCGGTGTGGCGCACATTGGCTCCGCTGAGGCATTCGCGCAGCAAAGCTTTGGCGTGGTCGTGGGTCATAATGCGCGGGTTGAGGGCGGTGCAGAGGTCGTTCATCATGTGGGTGGCCATCTTGTCAATCTCGGCCTCGTCGCTGTGGATGCTGCTTGGCCGGTCGGCATACCAGCCGGTGCCCATGCGGTTCTTGGAATAGGTGTCAATGCTATGGAAGTTGTCGGGGCAGCCGCAGTCTTTGGCCAGCCGAATCACCTCGTCAATGGCGGCGTCGGCGGCCTGCACGTTGGACATGTTGCGGGTGTCCACGCCCATAGCACGGGCGATGTCGGCGAATTTGGCGGTGGCGGCGGGCTGGTTGTAGGCCCACACGCGGGCAATGCCAATGGCGTTGTTTAAGCCGTGGTGAATGTCGTAGTAGGCACACACGGCGTGCGAAAGCGAGTGCAAAACCCCGGCCAGGCCGTTGCTCAGGGCCTGCCCGGCGATGTATTCGGCCCAGACCATGTTGGCCATGGCGGTGTAGTTGCGGGGGTTGGCCACCACTTCACGCAGATTCTCCATCGTCAGGCGGATGGCATGCAGTGCCAGCGGCGCAGTGGCCTCGTGGTTGACGCGGGTGGTATAGCTTTCCGAGGCGTGGGCAATGGTGTCAAACCCGGTGAAAGCCACCAGGTCGGCGGGCAGGGTCATCATCAGCACCGGGTCGTTGATGGCCAGCGTCGCGGAAACGGCGCGGTCGAAGCCGACCCATTTGTGGGGCGCGTTGGGCGAGGTGGTGTCGGTGATCACCAGGGCCGGGGTGGTTTCCGAGCCGGTGCCAATGGTGGTGTTGATGGCGATGTGGGGCGGGTTTTGCAGCGTGTCCGAGTGGTTCACGCCCTGAAACTCGTTGATGTTGCGCCCGTCGTGGGCGGCAACGATGCGAGCCGCCTTGGTGGTGTCGTGGGCGCTGCCGCCGCCAATGGAGACAAAGGCATCGCATTTGGCCTGCATGAAAGCCGAGTAGGTGTCCATGCAGTTGTAGTCCTTGGGATTGGACTCAACCTTGTCGAAGACGGTCACCGCCACGCCCGAGTCTTCAAACGAGCGCTTCAATTCATCAATAATGCCGGTTCCGCGCAAGCCGGTGGTGACAAACAGCACATGCTTCATGCCAAGCCGGGCCGCTTCGGGGCCAGCCATCTCCGCCGTGCCGGGGCCAATCAAGGCCCGTGGCTGCCGATGATACTCCTTAAACGGGTACTCGTACACCTTTGACAAATCCACAAACGACCTCCTGTAGTTCTGTGATACACCGCTGTAACACCGCCGACACGACCGTTTCGCCGCTGAAACTGACTATCAGCTCACTAACGCGCACACCTGGGTGCTTACACCGAGCTGATTGAAGTATTGGCACAGGGAGAGAGTAGTAAGAACGTTGTGGAATAGTTGTGATAACGCTGATGTCTATATGGTACGTTAACTTCTCTCTTGTTGTCAAGCGATTGCACAGGACATGCAAGGGACAGACACAATGTACTTGGCAAAACATTCTTTTATCAGCTGTAAGGAGCATCCTGAGTAGGCCAACTCCATTTTCTGATCTATGGCACAGAGGGTAGGGGCCGTAGCGAAGGATGCGGATCGGTGGCACGATCCGCATCCTTCGATACGGCCTTCAGAAAGCATGGCATAAGAGACGTACTGGGGGTTGGCCTACTCAGGATGCTGAACGGCATCTCTTTTCCATACCTGGTCTGACTGCCAACTGCCAAATCCCTCACCAGACTATCACCTACAGCAACCTGAGATTTTGCTATACTATTATGATGAGATTAAGAACATTATCTGTTTGAGGCTTACGATTTATGCTTGCCAATTCTTATACTACCCGCCGCCTGCTGACGACACTGACGCCACTGGCCCACCTGCAACGTGCGCCCTACTGTGGCCCGGTGCAGTCGCTGGCTATCCCCACCAGCGACGGCGTGAGCCTGGACGGGGTGCTGCTTTCCAGGCAGCGGCCCGACCTGCTGATTATTAGCCACGGCTTTGCCTCTAGCCAGCGCAGCCGGGGCATTGTCTGGCTGGCCGAACAACTGGCCGACCGCTGGGATGTGCTGACCTTCGACTGGCGCGGCTATGGCTCTAGCGGTGGCCATGCCACCTTTGGCGGGGATGAAGCGCTGGACTTTGCCGCCGTGCTGGCCTACGCTCGTGAAGCGAACTACCGCAGCGTGGGCGTGATCGCCGAAAGTATGGGCGGGCTGATCACCCTGGCGGCGTTGGGGGCTGCCGCCGCCGACGCCACTCTGCCCGACCGGGTGGCAACCGTTGGCGCACCGGTAGACTACGGTTTGACTGCCGGGTTGCGCCCGCACCTGATCCGTCATGTAGCCCCCAAACCCTGGGTGCGCCGTTTTGCGCCGCTGCTGGGCTTCCGCATGGGGCCGGTCAACCCGCCCCGCCCGCTCGATGTGGTGCGCAATATCCGCCTGCCGCTGATGGTCATTCACGGCGACCAGGACACCACCGTGCCGGTGGCCAATGCCCACCACCTGCGCGAGCAGGTGCCCCACGCCGACCTGCGCATCTACGAAGGCGTGGATCACGGCGTGGATACCATGCGCCTCCAGGCCCCCCAGCGCTTCCTCGCCGATCTGCGCGAACACTTCAGCGCGATGTAGCACCGCGAGAGAAACGCAGAGACGCAGAGGTGCAGAGACGCAGAGAACATAAAAAATTCTCTGCGTCCCTTCGATAAACTCAGGGCAGGCTTTGCGTCTCTGCGCCTTTGCGTTAAAAATGTTGCTCTCCTCTCCACCTCTGCGTTAAAACCTGCGTTTAGATCGCGTACAATAGCGGCTATGGACGCACCAGACATCACCCTCATGCTTGGCCCGGCGGCGAGCGGCAAAACCAGCGCTGCCCTGGAACTCCTGCGGGAGCCTCGGCGAGGGCGGGCGCTGCTGCTGGTGCCCGGCGGGGTGCAGCTGCGCTGGCTGAACGAGCGGGTTGACTTGCCGCCGCGCACCCGCATCAAGCAGTTTTATAGCTTTGCCGACACCATTTTGCGCATGGCGGGCAAGCGGCCCGAGCCGCTGACGGGCACCATGGGCACCCTGTTGCTGCGGCGCATCTTGCGCGAGTTGGCGGCTGATGGAAAGTTGCCGCTCTTCGCCCGTGTGGCCCACAAGCCCGGCTTTGTTGCTACTGTGGGCCAGCTGCTGGAAGAGGCCCAGCAGAACAAGGTTGACCCGCAACGCCTGGCCAGCGCCAGCGTCACCCCCTACGATGCCGAGCTTGGCCTCATCTACGCCGCTTATGAGTCCGCACTGACCAGGCTAGGCCGGGCTGACATTAACCGGCGGCTGGCCCTGGCCCGCGATGCCCTGCGGGCCAACCCACGGCTGCTCGCAAGCCTGGCCCTGCTCGTGGTAGACGGCTTCGACCAGTTCACGCCGCTGCAACAGAGCCTGCTGCACGAGGCCAGCCGCCAGGCCCGGCGCACCGTCGTCACGCTCACCGGGGCAGACGTGGAGCGCCCGGCCCACCGCCGCTTCACCCGCACCCGGCAGCTTCTCACCGCTGAGGGCGCGGAGGACGCGGAGAGAAGACAAAAGGACGAGCAGCAGCGACTCGCAGCAAAGAATGCAGCAGATGTTGAGGTTCGGAGCATTTCCGCCTCCGTTGCCTCCGCGACCTCCGCGGTAAAAAATGGGGCGCTCGTTTTTCTTGAATCCCACCTCTTCAGCCTCGACACGCCGCCAGCGATTGATGCCGCTGAAGCCATACATGTGGTCAACGCCCCTGACCGGGAGCGGGAAGTGCGGGCAGCCCTTCGGCGGGCGGTGCGCCTGACCGAGGTGGGCGTGACCCCGGAGCAGATCGCCATCATCTACCGTGACGGCACGGCCTACACCCCGCTGCTGCATGAAGTGGCCAACGAATATGGCCTGCCATTGGCCCTGCATGATGGGCTGCCCCTGGACGAAGCGCCCGCCGTGGTTGCGTGGCTGAACCTGCTGCGGCTGCCGCTGGACGACTGGCCCCGCCGCAGCCTGATTGAAGCCCTGCGTTGGATTGCAGATGACAGCTTGACCGGGGACGGGAGACCGGAGCTGACAGACGGGAGACGGGAGACGGGAGACGGGAGACGGGAGACGGGAGACGGGAGCCGACAGACCGCAGACCACGAACCACCAACCACCGGCTACCGATCGCTGGATAATCCAAAATCTAAAATCCAAAATCCAAAATTGGAAGTCTCCAATCTCCAATCCCTCATCTCCTCACTCGCCGCCGCCGCCCGCGCCGCTGGCGTGGTGACTGGCCTGGAACGGCTGCGAACGGCCCTGCACAGCTTCG
>JALONX010000445.1 GCA_025454695.1 Chloroflexaceae bacterium | reverse complement strand
TGCAAGCGAGTCTCCTTGGTGCCTTGGTGCCTTGGTGAGAGCGACAAACTGCGTGCTTTGCGGCTTTGCGCGAGCTAAAAAAGCGCTGCTGCTGCTGGGCCTGGTGCTTGTGGCCCTGGCCCTGGGCGCAGGCGCGGCCCACGCCGACGAAGGCGACGACCGCCCGCTGCCGGGCTACGGCCCAAGCGACGAGCGGCCTATCTTCCCCGGCACGGTGCCGGACGGGGTGGCTTTTGAGCAGAAGCTGAATGCCCAGGTGCCGCTGAACCTGCGCTTCCGTGATGAAAACGACCATGCGGTGGAACTGAAGCAACTGTTTAACGGCAAGCCCGTGGTGCTGTCGTTGGGCTACTACACTTGCCCCATGCTCTGCCCGCTGAGCCGCGAAGAGCTGGCCCTAAGCCTCAAGCGCATTCAGTTCAGCGTGGGCCAGGAGTTTAACGTCGTCAACGTCAGCATTGACCCGAAGGAAGTTCCGGCCACGGCGGCGGCCACCAAAGTCCACCTCATGCAGCAGTATGGGCGGGCCGGGGCCGAGAACGGCTGGCACCTGCTCACCGGGGCCGAGGCCGAGATCAAGCAACTGGCCGACGCGGTGGGCTTTGGCTACAGCTACGACAACGAACACCAGCAGTACATTCACGGTGCGGGCATCATCATGCTCACGCCCCAGGGCAAAGTCTCGCGCTACCTCTACGGCACCAGCTACGCCGCCAACGACCTGCGCCTGGGCCTGACCGAGGCCTCGAATAACACCATCGGCTCGCCAGTGGAACAACTACTACTGCTTTGCTTCCACTACGACCCGACGACGGGCAAATACACGCCGCTGATCGAGAACATCCTGCGGGGCTTCACCCTGAGCGCCGCCACCGTGCTGATTGGCTTCGTAGCCTTCAACCTGCAGCGCGAGAAAAAACGGAAATTCACCGCGGAGAACGCGGAGTAAAGGGAGATTGACGAGGCTTACCGAGCGGAACTGGTCATCATGCGCCATATCAGCCACCGAATGAATTCGGCGTCTGAACGCCGCAAACACGCTGATGCGTTTTAAGGAATACATCGGGTCTACGCGCATGCCGTAGCCCTGAAGGGCGCGGCTCTCATGTGCGAAGCCCGCCTACGCGGGCTATACCGGATGTCATGTTTCATCTTCATCAGCGTGTTGACACAATGAATGAGAATGACTGGTTGTTCGTGTAAAGCTTCACGTCAGTGAAAGAGTAATGGACATATTGTAGATGAGTAGATGGGGCGACGCAAACGCAACGACAGCAGACATGCCAAAACCTCTGCGTCCTCCGCGCTCTCCGTGGTGAAATCTTATGGGCGAATTTCAATTTTATCCTGAACAGGCTTCCACCATTGCTGGGCCGATAGATGCGCTCTACTGGACGTTGACGGGGCTGACGCTACTGTTTAGCATTCCCATCCCCTTTGTCATTCTCTACTTCATGGTGAAATACCACCACTCGCGCACGGTGGATCGGGGTAACCCCAGCCATACCAGCATGAAGCTGGAACTGGGTTGGACGTTCGGCCTGCTGGGCATAGCGCTGGGCATCTTCTTCTGGTCATCCTACCTCTACTTCGATATCTACCGCCCGGCCCCGGCCAACACCCTTGACATTTATGTCACCGGGCGGCAGTGGATGTGGCACACCCAGCACCCCCAGGGCAAGCGCGAGAATAACGAACTGCATGTGCCTGTCAACACCCGCGTGCGGCTGATTATGACCTCGCAGGATGTGATTCACAGCTTTTTCATCCCGGCTTTTCGCGTCAAGCGCGATGTGCTGCCGGGCCGCTACACCACCATGTGGTTTGAAGCCACCAAAACCGGTGAATATCGCATCTTCTGCACCGAATATTGCGGCACCGAACACGCAGCTATGGGCGGGCGGGTGGTGGTGATGGAACTGGCCGACTATCAGCGCTGGCTGCGAGAAGACCTGGGCGTGATTCCTGAAAGCGCCGCCCCCGACACCTCCGGGCGGCCGTCGCAGCCCCCCAGCGCAGGCGGCGAGAGCAGCGGCCAGCTCAGCACCATGGCGGCGGCGGGCCAGCAAATCTTCATCGCCCAGGGTTGCATTGGCTGCCATGGCCAGCAGGGGCGCGGGCGAGCACCGTCGCTGGCGGGGCTGTATGGCGCGCAGGTGCAGCTTGAAAACGGCCAGACGCTGACGGCGGACGAGAACTACATCCGCGAGTCGATCCTCAATCCTCGCGCCCAGATTGTGGCGGGTTATCCACCGATTATGCCGCCCTACGATGGCATTTTAAATGACCAGCAAATTAACGAGCTGATTGAATACATCCGCTCGCTCACCAGCGAAGAAGGAACCACCCGATGAGCAGCATCAGCACGCCGCGCCCACAGGACAATTTTTACCACGACGAAAAGTACGGCTTTCGCCCCTGGCTGAAGTCGTGGCTTCTCACCACCGACCATAAACGTATTGGCATTCTCTACATGTTTGCCATCAATTTCTTCTTTGCCATCGGCGGACTGCTGGCTACCGGCATTCGGGCGGAGCTGGTGACGCCAGCGGCGGACATGGTGAACTCCGAAGTCTACAACCGCATCTTCACCTCCCACGGGATCATCATGATCTTCTTCTTCCTCATCCCGTCCATTCCCGCCACGTTGGGCAACTTCCTCATCCCGCTGATGATTGGGGCGAAAGACCTGGCCTTCCCCAAACTGAACCTGTTGAGCTGGTACATCTTTATGCTCGCTGGTTTTTTTGCCCTCTACACGCTCTTCACCGGCGGCATAGACACGGGCTGGACGTTCTACACGCCCTACAGCACCACCTACGCCAACACCGGCGTCATTCCCATGGGCATCGCCATCTTTATCGCGGGCTTTTCGTCCATTCTCACTGGGCTAAACTTCATCGTCACCATCCACAAAATGCGTGCGCCGGGGATGACCTGGTTTCGCATGCCGCTGTTCGTCTGGTCGCACTATGCCACCAGCCTCATCCAGGTACTGGGCACGCCAGTGCTGGCGATGACGGTTATTCTGCTGGCCCTGGAGCGCATCTTTCGCATCGGCATTTTTGATCCCCAGCTGGGCGGCGACCCGGTGCTGTTTCAACATCTCTTCTGGTTCTACTCCCATCCAGCGGTCTACATTATGCTGCTGCCCGGCATGGCCATCATCAGCGAACTGATCACCTGTTTTTCGCGCAAACGCATTTTTGGCTACAAGTTTGTGGCTTTTTCCAGCCTGGCAATTGCGATTTTCGGCTTTCTGGTGTGGGGCCACCACATGTTCACCAGCAGCCAGTCGGTGTTTGCGGGCATGGTTTTCTCGCTCATCAGCTTTGTGGTGGCGGTGCCCTCGGCCATCAAGGTCTTCAACTGGACGGCGACCATGTACAAGGGCCGCATCTACTACGAAGCGCCGATGCTCTACGCCCTGGGCTTTCTGGGCCTGTTTATCATCGGCGGCCTCACCGGGCTGTTTCTGGCGGCCACGGCGATGGATGTCCACCTGCATGACACCTATTTTGTGGTGGCCCACTTCCACTACATCATGGTGGGCGGCACGCTGATGGCCTACATCGGCGGGTTGCACTTCTGGTGGCCCAAAATCACCGGGCGCATGTATTCGGAAATCTGGGGCCGCATCTCGGCGCTGGTGGTGTTTGCCGGTTTCAACCTGGCCTTCTTCCCTCAGTTCATTCTGGGGCAGCTGGGCATGCCGCGCCGCTACAGCTCCTACCCGGAAGAGTTCCAAATTTATCATGTGCTTTCGTCGGCTGGCTCGTCCATCCTGGCGATTGGTTACGCCCTGCCGGTGGTCTACCTGCTGCTGTCGCTCAAATTTGGCCCGAAGGCCCCCAGCAACCCCTGGGGCGCAACCGGCCTGGAATGGACAACCACTTCGCCGCCGCCGACCCACAACTTCGACAAAACACCAGTGGTAACGGAAGAAGCTTACAGCTACAACCCGCAAGACCCTGGCATCTTCCGGGCGCAGGGGAAATGGTGAGGAGTTGAGCATTGAGCATTGAGAAAGCAGGCACTATCTATATTGTTCTACAGGCTCAATGCTCAACGCTCACAAGGAAGTATCGTATCGCACCGTACAGCTCCGTGTCATTCCGACCATAGGGAGGAATCTACATTGCAATGCACTGAAGACCCCTCCTACCGTCGGGGTGACATGGAAGCTCAAAGCAAATCTAGAAAACACGATTGAGGAGCTGTTTAGACGATCGCTTCTTCCAATTTCATTCTCAACTCTTCATTCTCAACTCTCAATTTTCGGAGGGAACATGGCCCAACACAACCCGGCGGTGCCAACGCAGCACAGCCCCCACCTGGCCCACCACTTTGACACGCTGGAGCAGCAGTATGATGCCGCGAACGCGGGCATGTGGCTGTTTCTGGCGACGGAGATTATGCTCTTCGGGGCGCTGTTTGTGGCCTACGCCGTCTACCGCTTCGTCTACCCGGAGACCTTTTTTGAGGCCAGCCGCCACCTGGCAATTCCCGCTGAAAGCCCCTGGTATTTGCGGAGTGTGTTTCTCGGCACCATCAACACCACGGTGCTGCTGGTGAGCAGTTTAACCATGGCCCTGGCTGTGCATGCAGCCCAGACGGGCAAGCGTAATCGGCTGGTCTGGCTGCTGCTGGCCACCATGGTGCTAGGCACGGTCTTTCTGGGGATCAAAGGGCTGGAGTATTTTCTCAAATACGAGGAACATCTGATTCCGGGGCCGAACTTCATCTTTGAGCAAGCCAACCGCAACCAGGCCCAACTCTTCTTTCTGCTCTATTTCATTGGCACCGGGCTGCACGCCGTTCACATGGTGATCGGGCTAGGGCTGCTGGCCTATCTGGTGTTTCAGAGCCGCAAAGGGCGCTTCACCCCAGAGTGGTTTACGCCGGTGGAGATGGGCGGGCTGTACTGGCACTTTGTGGATGTGGTCTGGGTCTTTCTGTTCCCGCTGTTCTACTTAATTGGCTTGCACGAGTAGCGCCGTAACTTACGCTACGCATTACGCATTACGCATTACGCATTACGAGTTACATCATATGGAACATCACATCATCCCGCTACGTACCTATTTCACTATTTTTGGGGCGCTGCTGCTGCTGCTGGGGTTAACGGTTGGGGTAGCCTTCCTCGATCTGGGGCCGTTCAGCGTGGTGGTAGCACTCAGCATTGCCTTTGCTAAAGCCATTCTGATTGTGCTATTTTTTATGCATGTGCGCTACAGTTCGCGCCTGGTGCAAATTTTTGCTGCCACGGCCCTGCTCTGGTTCTTCTTCATGATCAGCCTGACGATTGCCGACTACATGGCCCGCTCCGGCGACTGGCCGCCCAGCCCCGACTCAGGGCCGCTCTCGCTGGCGGAGGAGCGGCGCTTGTGGTAGCTACTCATGCAACCCATCCAGCCAAGCCACCAACTCAGGAGGTGCGTTGAAATCCAGCAGGGCCAGGGCGAGGTCGTCCAGGTACTCGTGGGGCAATGCCGCAACCCGCGCTGTGATCTCCTCGTCCAGCGGGCCAAAGCGCTTGGCAACCATGCGTAGCACGAGGTCGCGCTGCTCGGCGCGGGCCTGCTCCTGAGCCTGTTGCAGTCCTTGCTGCAACCCCTCCTTCAAACCCTCCTGCCGTCCGTAACGTTGTGCATAAGTAACGTATGGCATCTTCTGGCTCTCCTCGTAGTCCTTC
>JALONX010000444.1 GCA_025454695.1 Chloroflexaceae bacterium | reverse complement strand
CAGGCTGTTGGCGATGCGCAGGAGTTCATCTCTGGTTACCTGGTGACCCTTACCATACACCTTCATCTGGTAGCGTTGCTTATCGGCGTGCCAGTTCAACTCCAGGCGTCCATCCTCAGGGGCGGCCAGAAAGAGCGCCTCGTTGCCCAGGACTCGTACCTTCTCCGATGTGCCCTGGGTCGGCGGCGAGTTGCCGAGGGCATCTGCCCCTATATTCAGAATAAAGAAGACAGTCTCCTCGCTCCCTGAGTGGTATGCAATCGTATAGCGAACTGCATCAGCCTTGCCCGTGACTGCTTCTACCAGTTCAGCCTGCCCAAAACGCTCGGGCATCCAGCCGGGTTTGTAGACGGCGATAGTTGGCGGGAGTAATGCCCGCGCTTTCGCCCACGCATCGGGAGTTTGGGCTGGTATGGGTGCCAATGGGCGTAGACTCTCTGCCAGGCGTAGCAGGTCATCCTGCGACAGGGAGAAGCCTGCACTGAGAATGGCATAGGTGTGACCCTGCTCATTCCATTGTAGACTCGTAAAATCTCCTTGGGTAATCAGCGTTGCGTTTGTCCCCCGTAGGGTTAGTGATACCTTTGTATCAGCGTTACGTTGTACTGGGGATGGAGACCCTACACTAAACGTAAGATAGCTGCGGTGGCCTGCCTCATAACTCACAGCATACGTAAACCCACTCAAGGAGTCGTGACGTATGTTTAACGAAGGCTGCGGTTGTAACTTGTGAATGCTATCGGGCAACCATGTGGGAGCCAGAATTGGCACCTCAGGCGGTAACACGGCCTGCACCTGCTGCCAGGCTAAGGTCTGTTCGGGTTGGTTCCCCGCTGCGTGCGGTGTGGAAGCAGCTGTGTGAGTGGCAATGGCAGGTTGAGGGGAGTTGGTGGGGACGAAAACTGCACCCGTTGTGGATGACGGCGCTGGTGCGATGCTGCTACAGCCACTCGCGAGCACCGCGATGATGACCAGTGGAACAACATGCTTCATCTGTATCGGTAGACTCATTACACTGTTCCTTACGGCACGGCCACACCAAGCGTATCCACGACATAGCTCGTGCCCGTCCAGCGCACCCGCTGCTCGAAGATGGTGCGCGGCGGCTGATCCTGGGGACTCGCGCCACAGCATGGGCCAACCGTGAGCGTCGTCCCGTCCGGGTTGGCAAACTCTACCTGGAAGCGCCACTCCACCGGTGAAAGCTGTTCGTCGCTGACAATCTGTTTGACCTTGAGGCAGCGAAGTTGCAATGTACAAGCAGACTGGATGAGCGCAGACTTATCATCAGGTGGAACGCTGCCGTTCTTGTACCGTAGATCATCAAATGGGCCACCGTACAATGTAGTAGCCTCTGCGTAACGCCCGGTGTTCAGCAGGTCGTAGAACTCCGTGAGCGCGGTGCGAGCGCTAGCGGTGGACGGGCTGCTGCACCCAAGCAAGACCAGGGCGCTGAGGCAGATGAGGCAGCAGTACGTGAGTTGTTTCCGATGCATGCTAGTGCTTCTTTCCATCACGGTAGCCAGCCTGGGCTGGTTGCGCCCTGCGGCTCCTGGGTGATTTGCCGTAGGCCAGTGCCATCGGCTTGCATCACATACACCTGAGAAATGGCCCCATGCTGGCGAACCGAGCTAAACGCAATCTGGGTGCCTCTGGGCGACCAGCTAGGTTGGTTGCCGCCTACGTTCTCCGGGCTGATTTTTATGCGCCCACTGCCATCGGGCTTTATTTTGAAGAGTTCGCTGCTACTGGGATCGCCTGCCTGCCGCCCGCCGCCTGCAATGGCAGAAAAGGTAATCCAGCTACCATCCGGTGCCCAGGAAAGGCCCCATTTTGTGTCGTTATCCGTCGTAAGTCGGGCCGTGGTGCCCTGTTTCACATCGAGGACGTAGATGTCGTTGGCCACCGTTGCATCCGCTGGCGCATCGCGGGTCGAAACAAAGGCCACCCGCTGCCCGTCGGGCGACCATGCGGGCGACTCGTCGCGGGCGGGAGAAGTGGTCAGGCGGGTCTGCTTTGAACCATCGGCGTTCATGGTGTAAATCTCCCGATTGTCGTCGCGGTCAGAGACAAAGGCGATCTGGCGGCTATCGGGCGACCAGGCGGGCGCTTCATTGTCGCCAGCACCAGAGGTGAGGCGCTGCTGCTGCGAACCATCTCGCAGCATGGTGTAAATATCCACGCCGCCATCCCGCATGGAAACGAAGGCGATTGTCTTACCATCCGGTGACACAGCTGGTGAGCTTGAACGCTGGTCGTTGGTCAGGCGCAGCCGCCGGGTGCCGTCCAGCTGCATGGTGTAAACATCAGTGGACTCACCAGTGGTGACGGTGAACACGAGTTGGTTTTCGTTGCTGGTTTGAGTCGCAGCGGCTGTGCAGCCTGTAAGTAGCGCTATAACCGCTACTGCTGCCAGTAGGCGATAAACTGTGGTCTTCATAAAAAGTACCCGGAATCTAGAGCTACGTTGCTTGTGAGATACGATGAGCATATCACGCCGCTCCTTAGGAAATGGCTTAGGAAATTGACCAGTTCTGGTCGAAATACAACGCTCACAGCCCATAGCGCCGCGCCAGTTCCCGCAGTTCGTCGCTCGCGGAGCCGACGGCGGCGATAAAACGGCCATACAGCCGCCGGGCGGTGCGGCGGTCGCCCAGGGCCAGGCAGGCCCGCAGGCTGAGGAGGGTCGCCCGTTCATCCAACGGTAGCTCACGTAGCATGGTGCGGGCGTGTTCCAGGGCCAGCTGGGGCTGCTCGGTACGCAGAGCGTCTTCGGCCAGCCAGCCCAGGGCCTCGGCGTAGGCCTGTTGGTAGCTAGCCGCCTCAATCGGGTCGGCCTTGGCCAGGGCGAAGGAACCACGGTAGCGCGCAATCGCCTGGTTGAAGGCGTTGCGGGCGGTTTCGTCATCACGCCCGGCCTGGCAACTGCCTTGCCGCACCAGGGCCAGAAACTCGTCCAGGTCAATGGCCACACGCAGTCCCTCTGCCAGGCGGTACCCGTCGGCGGTGGTGTGGATGTAGCGCGAGTCGCCGCCATGCTCCAGGCCCGGCTCCAGCACCCGCCGCAGTTCGGCCAGGGTCAGGTGCAGATTGGGGGCAAGGTCAATCTCCTCGTACTTGTCGGGCCAGACATAGCGGGCAATTGTTTCGGGGGCGTGGGCAGCGCGGTTGCGGGCCAGCAAGAGCAACAGCCGCTGCATGCGCAACGCTCCGGCCCGCCCGCCCCGCCAGCGGGCTTCCGGGAGGGTCTCGCCGTTTAGCATCAGCTGGAAGGAGCCAAGGCAGTGAATGGAAAGGCTCAGCGGGTGGTTGAGTAGCTCACGTTCGTGTAGCAGCCAGCTTGCCGTCGCCGCTTCAATGCCTTCGGCGATAGCCCGTTGCAGCAGAGTGGCCATGCGGCGGGGGTGCCACCAGTTCAGGTTGCGGTAGCCCGTCTCGGCCACAAACTGAAGCGCTTCGGCCAGGGCCGCTGCTCCCGCCGCCTGGTCGTTCATCTGGTAGGCCACTGCCGCCAGGTGCAGCAGCACACTGGCCCGGTGGTAACGAAAGCCCAGTCGGGCATACTCAGCGGCAGCCCAGGCCAGCACCTCACGGGTGGCAGGGCTGGCTCCGTCCTCCAGATCGAGCAGAACCAGCATCACCCGCAGGTTGGCAATTTCAAAGGCTGAATCGGCGGCCAGGGCAGCCGTCAGGCGGGCCTCGGTTGCGATGCGGGCCTCGTTCTGCCGCCCCTGCAACAGCCAGAGCAGCAGCGGCCCGTCGTCACCTTCGCCCCAGCCCGCGTCGTTGTAGCAGGCAGCTGCCCCATCAAGCTGGCCCATGTCGCGCAGGGATTGCCCTTCGGCAGCCACTACCCAGCGCCACAGCGGCTCGCGGCAGCCCGTCGCTTCAATCAGGCGGCGGGCCTGCCGCAACAGCGCCAGCGCCAGTTCAAAGCGCCCGGCTCGCCCTTCCAGCAGGCCATATTCGTAGAGCGCCCAGTGGTAGAGGTGGGATTTGGGCCGGTAGGCTTCCGCCAGCTGCACCGCCAGTTCCGCAGCCGCACGGGCCGTCGTTAGCCGACCAGCGAAGTGATAGGCCGGGCAGAGGTTCCGTTGCAGCACGATTGTCCAGGCGATGCGGGTGTCAGTATCCGGCTCGCTGGCCAGGGCATGCAGCCCCGCCTCACCAGCGCTGATGGCAGCGTCAAGCTGGCCCTGCCCAACCAGATTTACGTAGCTGGCGAAGGCCAGGCTGGCCCGTGCCGCCGGGCGGGCGGGTTGGGGGCAGGCGGCCAGCATGTGCAGCGCCTTTTCATACTGGCCAAGCATGTAGCGGTTGATGCAGGCCTCGGCCAGGGCGCGGGCGTAGCCGTCTCCATCACCCTGGGTTTCAAAATCGGCGGCAGCAGTGAGGGCGTGTTGCAGCGCCACTGCCGGGTCGCCCCGCTGAATACGGCTTTCGAGCGCCCGATAGCAGCGCAGCCAGGGGTGCATGGATGGGGCATGCTGCTGAATAGCCTTACTGAGCGTTGGGCACAGTCGCAGGTTGTAACAGGCCTGCTCCGCCTGTAACGCCGTGGAGGATTGAACATCTGCTATTGGGGGAGCATACAGGGACATTGCCGTCTCCTGTTCCGGTGCGAACGAGTGGAAGTGTGGGGTGTTGCTGGTTTTATGGTAGCACTGCGCTGGGGAAAGTGAATGAGCAACGCATGAAGCGTAAATGATAAACGGCTTACGCCTCAGCCGACTCGCGCAGCACCACGCATGCCTCCGGGGGGAAGCTGAGGGTGACGGCCTGGCCCCGCTGGGGTGGGGGCTGCTGGGGGTTATTGAAGGTGTCGAAATTCACCATGTGTTCGGCCACGCGCACCCGCACGCGCACCACCGCGCCGAGGAAGGTCACCTCGTCAATGGTGCCGTTGAGGTGGTTGCTGCTGCCGTTTGGGCTTGCGCCAGCGCCATCCAGCGAAATCGCCTCCGGGCGCAGGGCCAGCGTCAGCGTCTGGCCGGGGCGGGCTTCGCCGGGCAGCGGCTCCACCCGCAGCTCCTGGCCACTCACGCAGACGCGCCCGGCAGCGCCATCTACCACATCGGCGGGCAGCATGTTGAGCGTGCCCACAAACGAGGCCACAAAGCGCGTGCGGGGGAAGTTGTAAATCTCAAAGGGTGTGCCGATCTGCTCGATGCGGCCCCGACTCATTACCACGATCCGATCCGAGAGCGACAAGGCCTCTTCCTGGTCGTGGGTGACATAAATAGTGGTGATGCCAAGCTCCCGCTGGATGGCGCGAATCTCCTGCCGCAGTGAGATGCGGATCTTGGCATCCAGGGCCGAAAGCGGCTCGTCGAGCAGCAGCACCTGGGGCCGAATGGCGAGGGCGCGGGCCAGGGCTACCCGCTGCTGCTGCCCGCCGGAGAGCTGGTAGGGGTAGCGGCTGGCAAATTCTTGCATGTGGATAATGCGCAACATCTCATCGACTCGCTGGCGAATGGCCTCGGCGGGCTGGCGGGCCACCCGCAGCCCAAAGCCAATGTTGGCCGCCACGGTCATATTGGGGAAGAGGGCGTAGGATTGAAAGACCATGCCCACGTTGCGGCGGTTGGGCGGCGTTTGTGTCACTTCGCTGCCGTTGATGGTGATGCTGCCGCTGGTGGGCCGCTCGAACCCGGCCACCATGCGCAAGGTGGTGGTTTTGCCGCAGCCGCTGGGGCCAAGAAACGAGATAAACTCGCCCCGCTC
>JALONX010000443.1 GCA_025454695.1 Chloroflexaceae bacterium | reverse complement strand
TCATTGCTCCTCGGTTTGTCTCAACCATACTCGCTGGCCTGCGAAAATCCAAAATCTACAATCCAAAATCCAAAATCAACTCGCTTATCATAGCAAGCTACTCTTCCGAAACCCTTCCGAAACCGTCCGCAGGGCACAAAAAGTAAGTATTTTATCCGCAGACTACACAGATTACGCAGATTGTGACACGAATACTCTGCGGAATTTGCGGATTACGATGGTCGTCCATGTAAGCCTGACCACAGCCTTTCCCCAAGCAACAAAAGAACTGCCGTGGTACAATACTTTCCCGATGAACACGTCACTTCACATCACCACCCTCGGCAGCTGGAGCGTGACGCTCAACGATGCCCCACTACCCCCGCTCCACTCGCGCAAGGCCGATGCCCTGCTGGCTTACCTGGCATGCACCCGCCGCCCCCAGGTGCGGGCCGTGCTGGCCGATCTGCTCTGGGACGATGTGCCCACCGAGCGGGCGCTGGCCAACTTGAGCGTGCTGCTCAACAGCCTGCGCAAGCACCTGGCCCCCTGGCTCAGCATCACCCGGCAGCAGGTGGCCTTTGTGCCCACGGCTGCCTGTAGGCTCGATGTAGCCGAGCTGGAAGCGGCCATCGCTAGTGCCGGGAGCGGCCCACTGAACCGGGGCGCGGCAGCCCAGCTCGAAGCGGCCCTTCAGCGCTATGGCGGGGATTTTTTGCATGGGCTGCATGTACGTGAGGCCAGCGGCTTTGAAAATTGGCAACTGACCGAGGGAGAACGATTGCGCCAGCTGGTACTGGGGGCGGGCGTGGTGCTGCTGGAAAGCCAGCTCCAGTTGCGGGCCTACCAGAGCGGCATTGAAGGGGCCAGTCGCCTGCTGCCCCTCGACCCCTACCACGAGTCGCTCAACCGGCTGTTGCTGCTGCACTACACCTACAACGGCCAGCGCGGCGCGGCCCTGGCCCACTACCAGCACTACGCCCAGCTGCTCCACCACGACCTGGGGGTGGAGCCACCAGCTGCCCTGGCTGAGCTGCATGGGCAGATTCTGCAGAACAGCCTGGCTGCCGCCGGAATGGAGCTTGCCGCCGCCAGCAGCCCCCGCCCGCTGCCCGTTGGCGCTGCCCGCCCCGCCACCAGCATGGTGGATCGGGAAACCGAGCTGCGGCAGATTGCCGAGCGCCTGGCTGCACCCGCCTGCCGCCTGCTCACCTTGCTTGGCCCTGGCGGTAGCGGCAAAACCCGCCTGGCCATGCAAACCGCCAGCGACATGGCGGGCGACTTCGCCGACGGTGTGGTTTTTGTTGATCTCACCACGCTGGAAAGCGCCGACGCGCTGCCCGCGACTCTGGCGCTGGCCTTGCAGCTGCCGCTCCAGGCCGTGGGCGACCCGGAACAGCAGCTGATCCACTATCTAGCCGGGCGGCACATGCTGCTGATGCTCGACAACTTTGAACATGTGCTGGACGGTGCGCTGCTGCTCAACCGGCTGCTGGCTGCTGCCGAGCGGCTTAAAATCCTGGTGACATCACGCGAGAGTCTGGAGCTGGCGGCAGAATGGCTTTTTGATGTGGGTGGCCTGGCCGTGCCGCCCGCTGAGTTGCCGCCCCAGCCGCTGGAAAGCTACGGCGCGGTGCGGCTCTTTGTGCAACGAGCGGTGCAGGTGCAGCCGGCCTTTCGCCTGGATGCCGCAACCATTCCCGCCGTGGTCAGCATCTGCTGCATGGTGGATGGGCTGCCCCTGGCCCTGGAGCTGGCCGCCGCCCAGACTCGCCGGGCCGCGCCTGAGTCTATTGCCGCCGCCGTGGCCGCCAACGCCGATGCCCTGGCCACCAGCCTGCGTGATGTGCCCGCCCGCCACCGCAGCATGCGGGCCGTCTTCGACTACTCCTGGCAGCTGCTCGCGCCGGAAGAGCAACAGTTGCTGGCCCACCTCTCGGTGCTGCGCGGCCATTTTGAGCTTGAGGCTGCCGCTGCGATTGCCAATGCCAGCGCCGCCAGCCTGGCCGGGCTGCAACGGGCCTCGTTGCTGCGGCACGACGAGCGAGGCTACAGCCTGCACGAACTCACCCGCCAGTATGCCGCCGAGCGGCTGGCTGCCAGCGCTGGTGAGCCAGCCACCAACCAGCGCCACGCCCACTACTTTGGGGCGCTGGTGCAGCGCCATGAAGCCGCCCTCAACCAGAGCAAAGCTGTGCGCGAACAGCTGCTTGTAAGCCTCGACAACATTTGCACCGCCTGGGGCTGGGCCAGCCAGCAGCCTGATGTGGCGCTCTTAATGGGCATGGCCGAGGGACTAAGCCGCTGTTTTCAGCGCATGGGGTTGTATCAGGAAGGCGAACGACACTTCCGCCAGGCGGCGGTGCGCATGTGGACGTGGATGTTAGGGCAGCGGGAGGACTCGCCGCAGCACCTGCGGGCAGCCCTGCTGCTGCTGTATCGCAACATCTTTTTCCTGGCCGAACAGGCCCGTTACCACGAAGCCGAGCAACAGCTCAACCTGGCGCGGGGCTGGCTCGAACAAACCGATGACCAGGAGTTACACGCCCGCTATTTGCTGCTCCGTGGCGAACTGCACTGCTTCCAATATGAAAGTAGACAGGCGATTGCGATTTTGCACCAAGCGCTCCAGTTTGCCTGCGCAGCGGAGCTTCCCGCCATTCAGGCATGCTGTCATTGGCGCTTAAGTTTGTCGTTCTGGTTCAGTGGCGAGCCAACCAATGCCCTGGCAGCGGCAAAGCGAGCACTGGCGCTCTACCAACAACAGCCAGACAAGATCGGTGAGGGCGCGGTGCTGATCACGCTCGGCACGGTTTTGATGGAATTGGGTGCCTATCGGGACGCGCATGGGGCATTTGAACAGAGCTTGCGGCTGCAGCGGGATTTTGATAACCTGATTGGCGAGGCGGAAGCGCTTGAATTTCTGGGGGCGCTTGCCTGGACGGAAGGGCAGTATGGCGCTGCTGAACGCTGGTATCAGCAGGCGGTGCAGATGTACGAACGCACTGGGAATCAGCGCATGCTGAGCCGTGTCTTGACGAATCTGGCGTTTAACCATCGTGATACGGGCCAACTTGCCCAGGCCCAGGCGTGTTTTGAGCAGTCGCTGGCGCTGGGGCAGGCGGGGGGCGATCAGTCTGGTATGCTCTGGAATACGCTCGGTTTGAGCATTGTGCAACGGGACAGTGGCGATTACGCAGCGGCCCTGCGGCTGTTTGAACACTTGCAGCAGCAAACCGGCAGCGATAACTCGAAACTCAATGCATGGCGCGGCATTCATCGCAGCCTCCTTGCCTTGCGCTGCAACGATCTTACGGCAGCGCAGGGTGAAGCCACTGCTGGTCTCGCTGCCGCTCGTGCCAGCAGCGACCGTTCCTCGGAAGCGTTGGCGCTGCTGGTGCTGGGCCACGCCCAGCTTGACGCCGGGCAACTCGACGAGGCCGCCACCGCCTACGCCGAAGGTGCGGCGATCCGGGAAGGGCTTGGCCAGCGCCACCTGCTGGTTGAATTCTACGCCGCCCAGGCCCGCCTGTCCCACCTGCGCGGCAACGCTGCCGAGGCCCTGTGCCACGTTGAGTCCGTGCTAACTTCCATGCAGCAACGCCCCTTCGACGGCACCGAGGAGCCAGCCCGCATCTACCTCACGTGTTACGAAGTGCTGGCGGCCCAGGGCGACCCCCGCGCCCGCCAGGTACTGCGGCAGGGCCAGCAGTTTGTGCGGCAGCGGGCCACCATGCTGCCCGCCGATGCCGACCGCCAGACCTTTCTCGAAGGGGTGGCAGCCCAGCGGGCGCTGCTGGCGTTGTAGGCGCGTGGTACAATACCAATAACCAGACTTCGGTTTCCCACAGGCAAATGGCAATGGGAGGGACACATGGAGACCAGCACCCTGCTGATTGAACCGCCAGCAGCGACCACAAAGCTTGAGCCGCCCTTTCACTTCTACGACCAGAATCCAACTACGGAGGATTTGATGGGTTCCAGTCCTGCCCAGGGCCAGCTCGTGCGCTATCTCGTGAGTCTGCTCGAATGGCACTACCGAGCCGAGGGCTGGTTCATCGCCGCCGACCTGAACATCTACCTGCACAAGGAGCGCTACGACAAGCCGCTGGTGCCTGATGTGGCCCTCTTCAAAGGCGTGGTAGTGACGGATGCCAGTCACCGCACCTATGTCAGCTGGCGCACCTATGAGCCGGAGCGCCCGCCGCCCCGAGTCGCCTTTGAGATTTGTTCGGACACCACCTGGAAAAAAGACCTGGAGGAAAAACCGGGGCGCTACGCGACCTTTGGGGTGCAGGAATACTACGCCTATGACCCGAATGAGCCACCCTTTATATCCAAGGATGGCGAGCGGCTACGGGGCTGGCACCTGGTGGATGGCGTGATGGTGCCGCAGCCCACCAACCTGCACGGGCACATGTGGAGCCACGAACTGGAGGCCTGGCTGGTGCCTGATGGTGCTTTTTTGCGCCTGCATGACCGCAAGGGGCAGCGCTGGCTAACGGAGGCTGAGGCCCAGGCCCAGGAGGCCCAGGCGGTTGCTAAACAGGCTCGGGCTGCCGCCAGGCTTGCCAAAACCGAACGCACCGCCAAAGAAGCCGAGCGCGCCGCCAAAGAAGCGGCCTGGGCCAAATTGCGCGAACTCGGCATTGACCCCACCACGCTAGAGTAATCTCTTTTTTTTCTCACAAAGGCACAAAGGCGTCGCAAAAATACGTTATCCTTGATTCTTTGCGCCTTTGTGCCTTTGTGAGAGATATTTACCGCGTTACCAGCGGCAAAAACACCATGCGCTGGCCCGCCAGGGTGCGGCTGCCAGTTGAGACCGGGCCGTACTCGCTGGTTGCGCCGCTAGTCTCCACCTCCACCAGCCAGTAGCTATAGACAACCCCCGCCCGCGCCGTGGTGTCACGGAAGCGATAGACGGCCCCGCCTTGCCCACGGCCCTGTGCCGCGATGAGCTGCGTTGTCACCTCCACCGCCTCGGCGCGGCTGCCCGTGGCGCTGCGCAGCAGCCGGAAGCCCGCCGTGCCGACCTCTGCGCCGGTTTCCCATGTCACGCTCACCCCGCCGCTGCCCGCCGTGGCCGCAAAGTTCACCAGTGTGATTGCGGTTGGCGTGGTCAGGATTGCACCGTTGCTGGAGATGTTATTGGCTGGCGTTGGGTCACTGCCGTTGGCCCCGTCGTCGCCAATGCGGGCACTGTTGCTGATGCTGGTCACCGTCGTTGACACGTTGGCATCCACCTCCACCACAAAGGCCATCACGTGCAAGCAAGGTAGCGCTAAGCACTGTGCTAAGGATGACTTAGCTTTCCTATAGAAACATTTAAACTTTAGGTACCCACAGAACCGAGACTCCTCGAGCGATCAAGACGAAACTTAGCACAGTTGATAAGGTTGCCCCAAACCCCAGTGCAAAAACTGGTCAAGATCGGCTAGCTGAGGGCTTCTCCACGAATGGGTGAAATATAACAGTTTTGCGTGTTCTTTCTTTTTTCAGCAACTCACCCACAGCCTAGACCGAACATCCGACCTAGGCTTATTATGTACCGTAAGATGTGACTTGGGCCAAGTGTGTGCCTTTCAGCCCTTAAAATTTTCATTCGGGTGAGTTATGCCCCCAAAACCCCTTTTTGGGGCGGGAATAGGGATTTCCAGCTTAAATGTTAAGTCGAAAAACTTTAGAATGGCTCGACCGAGTTCAGTCATTTGTAGCTCAGACGATGCAGCTCCGGAAAAGGAAT
>JALONX010000442.1 GCA_025454695.1 Chloroflexaceae bacterium | reverse complement strand
CCCCTACGGCGTTGATTTATTTCGATGCCCCCGCGCCCTCCACGTCCTCGGCGGTGACATTGCAGACCCCTGGCCCTTGACAATTTTTGTGTAATGCCGTACAAATATCTCAATCATTCTAAACCCTCGTCCAAATTCTGCGTACTATTCTCAACAGAAAGCATTGCACCGATGGGCCTTGCTTCGTTACATGGGAAACGGGCCGTTGTGACTGGCGCCAGCCGGGGCATTGGCCGGGCGATTGCCCTGGCCCTGGCCGAAGCTGGAGCCATGGTGACGGCTTCGGCCCGCAGCGAATCGGCGCTGGCGGAGGTGGCCGCTGCGGTTGGCGCGGCGGGCGGGCGCTGCTACAGCGTCGCATGTGATGTGACCGAGCCGAGCCAGGTAGCCCGGTTGCACGACGCGGCCCTGAGCCACATGGGCGGGGTGGATATTCTGGTGAACAACGCCGGGGCCGCCGCCAGCCACAAGTTCCTCAACCACCCCGACGAACTCTGGCACCAGATGCTGGCAATCAACCTCACGAGCGTCTACTACGTTTCCAAAGCCTTCGCGCCAGAGCTGGTGAAGCAGGGCAATGGCCGCATCATCACCATTGCCTCGATTGCGGCCAAAGCTGCTGCCCGCTACATCGCCGCCTACGCCGCCGCCAAACACGGCGTGCTTGGCCTCACCCGCGCCCTCGCCGCCGAGCTGGTAACGGCGGGCGTAACGGTGAACGCCATCTGTCCTGGCTATGTGGACACGCCGATGACCGAGGGCACCATTAGCAACATGGTGCAGCGCACCGGCATGGACGAAACCCAGGCCCGCGCCGCCCTGGAGCAGATGAGTCCACAGCGCCGTTTGATTGATGCCGACGAAGTGGCTGCCCTTACCGTCTACCTGGCCAGCGACGCCGCCCGTGGCATCACCGGTCAGGCGATCAATGTGGATGGTGGGGCGGTGATGTATTAGCCGAGTTACGAGTTGTGAGTTACGAGTTGTGAGTTACGAGTTACGAGTTTTAGAAGAGCAAAGGAAATGCGGGAAATGGTTCTGTGCATCAATTTGTTATTTCCTTCATTTCCTTTATTTCCCTTGCTGTTCGTTCTCTGCGTCTCTGTGTCTCTGCGGCTCTGCGTTTCTGTCCGGTAATCGTCAATCGTCAATCCTTTGAGGTTTATATGGCCTACGACTTTCGTTATGAGGTGGCCGAGGGTGTGGCAACGGTGACGTTTGACCGGCCCGAGGTGCTGAATGCGTTGACGCTCGATATTTACGCCCAGTTTCGTGATCTGCTGGTGGCGCTGCGCCGGGACGACGCGGTGCGGGTGCTGCTGGTGACGGGTAACGGGCGGGGCTTCTGCTCCGGCGGCGATGTGCATGAAATCATCGGGGTGATGCTGCAACGGGGGGTGAAGGAGCACCTGGAGTTCACCCGCATGACCGGCGAGCTGATCGCCAACATGCGCCTACTCGACAAGCCGATTATCGCGGCGGTCAACGGCACCGCTGCGGGGGCCGGGGCGGTCATCGCCCTCGCCGCCGACCTGCGGCTGGTGGCCGAGGGAGCCAAGTTCGCCTTTCTGTTCAGCAAAGTTGGCCTCACCGGGGCCGACATGGGCGCGGCCTACCTGCTGCCCCGCATCATTGGCCAGGGGCTGGCGCTGGAGCTGCTGCTGTTTGGCGACAGCGTGGAGGCCGCCACTGCCGAGCGTTATGGCCTGGCTAACCGGGTGCTGCCCGCCGAGCAGTTGCTGCCCACCGCCCAGCAATGGGCGCAGCGGCTGGCCCAGGGGCCGGGCCTTGCCCACCAGATGACCAAGCGCATGGTCAACAACGAATGGAACATGGACTTGCTTTCGGCGCTAGAGGCCGAAGCCCAGGCCCAGGCGCTGTTGATGATGGCCGACGACCACCGCATCTTCTACGAGGCCTTCCGCGAAAAGGTGCAGCCGGTGTTTACCGGGAGGTAGTGATGAGTTACGAGTTACGAGTGTCGAGTTACGAGTTACGAGTTACGATTTGGAGTAAACGTAAAACGTGAAACGTGAGGCGTGAGGCGTAAACGTTGAAAATTGAGTCGCTTTGCGTCTCTGAGTCTCTGCGTTAAAGGTTTGGCCAATCGTCAATCGCCTGGCTCCGGTCACCGGTCGCCCGTCGCCGGTCTACAAACATCAATGCTATGAAAAAAGTTATTATCAACCCGCCGGAACTGGCTCGGCCCAGCGGCTTTAACCACGGGATTGTGACCGAGGGCGGCAGGCTGCTGTTTCTGGCGGGGCAGGACGCCAGCGACGCCGAGGGGCGCATTGTTGCGCCGGGCGACGTGGTGGCCCAGTGTCAGCAGGTGCTGCACAACCTGCAAGTGGTGGTGACGGCGGCGGGCGGCAGCATGCAGGACATCGTCAAGCTCAACATTTACGTCACCAGCCGCCGCGACTATCGGGCCAACCTCAAGCAACTGGGGGCGCTTTGGCGTGAGTATTTTGGCAGCTATTACCCCACCATGGCCCTATTCGAGGTCTCGGCCCTGTTTCAGGAGGGCGCGGTGATTGAGATGGAGGGAATGGCGGTGCTGAACAGTTGACCGATGACGAGTGACGAGTAACGAGTGACGAGTGACGAGTGACGAGTGGTTGAAAGATTACGCAGTACGCAGTACGTTTCACGTTCCACGTTTCACGTTTCACGAGTTCGGTTCTCGGTTCTCGGTTCCTGGTTCTTACCTCGTAAGGCCTGGTTTCAGACGACACGAACGAACGTTGCAGTTTGAGCACAAACAGCACGTTACCAAAGGTCAATCCTGTCAATCCTGTAAATCCTGTCAGAACCTTGTCTAAGGAAAAACCATGCATTTTGAATTAACCCCTGAACAGGTGGCGGTGCAGGCCAGGGCCAGGGCTTTTGCGGTGGAGGAGGTTGCGCCGCTGGCCCGCGAGGCCGATGAAAAAGGCAAGTTTCCCATGCAGCTGGTGCGGCGCATGGGCGAGTTGGGCTTTCTCGGTGGGCCGATTGGCGCGGAGTATGGCGGCACGGGGCTAGATTACCTCAGCTGCGCGCTGGTGTATGAAGAACTGGGCCGGGCCGACTCGTCGGTGCGGGGCTTTCTGGCCGTCCACGAGGGTCTGGTGTCGCTCTGCATCCGCGACTGGGGCAGCGAGAGCCAGAAGCGGCGCTACCTGCCCCGGCTGGCCAGCGGCGAGTGGATCGGCTGCTACTGCCTGACCGAGCCAAATGCTGGAAGCGACGCCGCCAGCATCGAGACGACGGCCCGTGAGGAAGAAGATTGCTACATACTCAACGGCGAAAAAATCTGGATCACCAACGGCAACATTGCCGACGTGGCCCTGGTGTTTGCCAGCCGCGACCGCAGCGCCCGCCACAAGGGCATCTGTGCCTTTATCATCGAGACAAGCACACCCGGCTTCTTCCGCGAAAAGGTAGCCGGGGTGGAACTAGGCCACCGCGCCTCGGATCACGCCCGTGTCGTGTTTGAGGAGTGCCGCGTCCCCAAAAACGCCCTGCTGGGCGAGCCGGGCGACGGCTTCAAGGTGGCCATGGCCGCCCTCGACCACGGGCGTATTGGCGTGGCTGCCGGGGCCGTGGGCGTGGCCCAGGCCTGCCTCGACGCATGTGTGGCCTTCGCCCGCCAGCGACGGCAGTTCGGCAAGCGCATCGGCGACTTTCAAATGATCCAGGCCAGCATTGCCGACATGGCCGCCGATGTGGAAGCGGCCCGCCTGCTGGTCTACCGGGCGGCCTGGCTGAAGCAGCAGGGCCTGCCCAGCACCCGCGAAACCTCTATCGCCAAGCTCTTCGCCACCGAGATCGCCGTGAAAGCCGCCTCAGACGCGGTGCTGATCCACGGTGGGCGGGGCTATTCCAACGCGTACCCGGTGGAACGCTACTACCGCGACATCAAGGGCCTGCAAATCTACGAGGGCACCAGCCACATCCAGCGCATCGTCATCGCCCGTGATGTGATTGGGAAAGAATAAAAAACACGTATGGAATGCGGCAGCCATGCTGCCTCGAGCACGGCTCCCGCAATCCAAACCGGCGCTCTCCATCGCGCGGGAGCACGGCTCCCGCAATCCAAACCGGCGCTCTCCATCGTGCGGGAGCCGTACTCCCGCAATCCAAACAGATGCTCACCCTACAACAATATTAGTTTTGACTCAGCTACGAAACGCGAGAGGAAACCCCATGCACCTTCCTGCCATTCCCACCTATTACAACGCGGTTGAGATTCTGGAACGGAACCTGCCGGAGCGGGCCGGGAAGGTGGCGCTCTACAGCGCGGCCCGTTGCCTGTCCTTTGGCGAGGTGGCCGCCGAGGTGAACCAGGTCGGCCACGCCCTCAAAGCGCTCGGCATTCGTTTTGGCGATTATGTGGCCATCCTCGCGCCGGACAGCCCGGAGTGGGTGACGGTATTTTTTGCCACACTCAAGATCGGCGCGGTTCACGTTGGTCTCAACACGCTGCTAAAGCCCCAGGAATATGCGTACATGCTGCGCGACAGCCGCACGCGGGCGCTGGTGGTGCATCAGGCGCTGCTGCCCGCCATTCTGGAGATTCGCGAGCAGCTGCCCCAGCTAGAGCATGTGATTGTAATTGGCGACGACGTGCCGGAAGGCAGCCTGCGCTATGCTGATTGGATCAGCGGGCAGCCCACCGAGCTGGCGGCAGAAGCGACCCACCGCGACGACATCTGCACCCTGAACTACTCCAGCGGCACCACCGGCGACCCCAAGGGCATTCCGCATGCTCACAAAGACCTGCCGCTCACCGCCCAACTCTGGGGCGTGAATGTGCTGGGCCTGCGCGAGGACGACCGCACCTTTGCCACCGCCAAGCTCTTTTTCACCTTTGGCACCGGCGGCAACCTGCTCTTCCCGTGGTACGTCGGCGCGAGCTGCATTCTGCTGGCTGGCCCGCCCCGTGTGGCCGCCAATGTACTGAACACCATCCAGCAGTTTCAACCCACCATTCTCTACAACGCGCCCACCAGCTACGCCGCCCTGCTGGCCATGGAAAACCTGGGCGACTACGACTTCTCCTCGCTGCGGCTCTGCGTTTCCGCTGGCGAGTCGCTGCCCGCGCCGATCTGGCAGGGCTGGAAGGAGCGCACCGGGTTGGACATTATTGACGGCATCGGCTGCACCGAAATCTACCACATTTTTATCTCCAACCGGCCTGGCGACATGCGCCCCGGCAGCAGTGGCAAGCCCGTGCCCGGCTTTGAGGTAAAGCTGATGGACGACGCCGAGCAGGAGGTGGCGGCAGGCGACATCGGCAACCTGTGGGTGAAAGGGCCAACCACGGCGCTGTTCTATCTGCACCAGTACGAAAAGAGCCGTCGCACCTTCCGGGGTGAATGGCTGGTGACGGGCGACAAATACCGCGTGGACGAGGATGGCTACTACTGGCACTGTGGCCGTTCCGACGACATGCTGAAGGTGGGCGGCATCTGGGTAGCTCCAACAGAGGTAGAAAGCACCCTGCTGCGTCACAACGCCGTACTCGAATGCGCCGTGATTGGCATGAACGACGGGGCGGGGCTGACCAAGCCAAGGGCCTACGTGACGTTGCAGCCGGGCTACGAGCCGACGGACACACTGGCGGAAGAACTGATCGCCTTCTGCCGGGAACACATGGCCGACTACAAACGCCCGCGCTGGATCGAGTTTATGGCCGAACTGCCCAAAACGGCGACGGGGAAGATTCAGCGCTATCGGCTGCGGGGGTAGCACTGAACGAGGAGCGACGAGCGAAAACCCAGAATCTCTCTATACCCACCACTCTGACACCTTATAAAGTATAAGAACAAATCGCTATCCATACAGGTCACCTGGGCGTCTGTCTTATAAGTTTGAGATGGACTCAGGTGGCCTGATCATTTGGAGGAGGGGCACAAGCAGGTAGACTGATGAACGCCGCAAAACTACTATACAAATAGCGGGTTGTATGCTATATTTCTTTAATAAAACATTTGTACGAAATGAGGTGTCGATGAACTGCTTTTTTACTACTGGCACCCCCTGCATGTTGCACCGACCACGACAATCAGACTTGTTTGAAATTCATGTTACTGTTGATATACAACAACAGACGGAGTTACAAACGTTTCTTTCGCTCTGTCAATATCATAAGTGGAAGGCAATCATCATCGATCTTATTCCAGCAAGCGCACGACAGCCTATGACCTGTTCTCGTATTACTGGAACTATTGATGATGTGTACACGCATGCTCAATATGTGCAGACTCAATTATCATCAGCTGGCTTATCAACAAGTCGCATCAAAATAGAAGCCGCACCCTGGAATAGTCACGTCCCAAAGACTAACCTTGAGCGTGACCACTATGCTGCATCAGCCTATTTCGAATATCATGTAAAACTTCATCTACCTACTAAAGGTTGGCAAGACTCATTACCAAGGCTGTGTCAGGTGTTTGGTGCGCATGTATCACGAAATGCGTTGCGTCAGGAAGCCGACGGAACTTCTCAACGCTTTGTAACAATCCGGTCGCATACAGCGGGCCTGGATTTCTTTCAACGACATACGGATCTTTTTCAGCAAGCTCTTCACTCCGAGGGCTTTGTGGTGCTAGCCGCGGTCACTGAATTTTGCATATTTGACTCAAATATAGCGCTTGATGCTTTGTGGTACCACGACACGATCAAGGGTGCAAATTAATAGCTTCGGAGGTTCGATGACGCAGCAACATTTCCCCCCTGTGTTAGCAAGCTGGCTTCGACGTGTCAATAAACACCCACTCGATTTGCGGTTCCTGCTCAGTGGCAGTGCGCTTATCGCATTACACTGCCCAAATGCACGTATCCCAAACGATCTTGACTATGTTGTAACAGGTGCATATGATTTTGACCTTATGGTACAGGCACTGGCAGAGATTGTTGTAATACCTGACCCGCTTAGTCAGTTTCATCTAAAAGGTGTGGTTGAGATTAATGAATACCCGACAGAATTTCCAGGCCTGCGAGCAGAAGTAAGTGGTTCGACTGCAACAAACGAGCAGCATGAGTTTCTGATTGACTTTTCGTATGGCGATCCATTAACAGTTCCACCGCGTCGTGTAAATGTAGCGGACGTTGGCTCAGTCTTTACTGTGGCACTCGAGTCGCTATTTGCGTGGAAGATCCATGCATTAGTGCAATTTGGGCCATATGACTGGCGACCAAAAGATATTTATGATATTTCCATCATGTGGAATGAAGGCCGACTCTATGAAGAGGTGCTGCCCCATGCAATCGACATTGCCTTTTCGAGTCGCGGATCAACGCTTGATGAGCTAGACGATTTTCGATTTGATAACAATTGGGGTGTACGTGATGACGATATAGCACGCTGGAACGAATTTGCTCAAACGTATCACGTTCAGCACTCGTTTCTATCATTACGAGCCGAAGTGAGATGGATACTTGACGAACTCCTCTAGCCTCGTGTACACCGAGTTTCTTTTTCTATGTCGTATCCCGTTGTGGCCCTGCTTGCCAGTGAGTCTTCGTTGCATTCTTCGTCAGGCCACGGCGGGCGCAAGATGGGAGCAAAAATACTTGGAGCACGTCGGTTTCAAAACCAACACACTGGTACACGTCATCACCTGGACGCCATTTATTAGCCAAACAGCTGCTGCCCAAGCGCGGTAATTCCGGCAGTAATCACGCTTGCTGCCAGCGAACCAACCAGACCTTTGATAAAACCGCGAAAGTGAAAACCATAGTCTCCATACCCTGGCAAATATTCGGCTCCGGGAATCATCATGCATGACGGTCGGATTTTGATCAGCAAGAGCCAGTCAATCAAAAGCAGATCAACAACATTCCAAACTTGTAGAATGAGAAACACGCTCAATGCAAGCTCAAAAAAGCTTGGCTGTCCGTTGGTAAGCACAAAGAGGCGAGCAATTGAGTAGCCGATCAGAGCCAAGCACGCTCCCAAGATACTACATCGCACCACACGCCTGATGTGACGATCACGCACCGTCACACCCACAGCCTGCTGAATGTCAATTGGTGCAGCATGAAGCCAGATGCGTGGGTAAAATATGAGCGTTGCAAAAACGATACAAGTTAGCAATAGACTCAGAAGGCCACCGTAGATAAAGCTATGTTTAAGCAGCACAGTAAATGGAAGCACATCAGTCTATCCTTAAATTAAATTTAGTCCCGGCTAATTTTACAAGGAGAATACGTATATGTCATCAGCCTTAGGAAGGAACTACTCATCCGGCGATGCATGATTATTGGCCACCACCCCATGGCAGTGTACAATCGTGCCCGTTCCCGTTGCATTCGCTAAATTCTTAGAGGAGCGGACTGATGCCCGTTTCGGTGTTCAGCAATTACGATTCGAGGAAAACAACCCCGTTGATCTGCTCGTCAGTCGCGCCAGCGGCCCGCACGGGCGCAACACAATCGGCCTCAAGGTCGGGCACGTAGGCCCGCAGCAGGGTGAGCGAGGCATCGGCGGCGTGGATGGTGTAGTTGCCCAGGGCGGCGGGCAGCAGCAGCGACATGCCCCGCTTGAGGTTGCCGCCTTCGTCGGGGCGGCCCCATTCAATCGTGCCACTTCCGCCAATCACGGTCAGGATTTCAAACGAGCCGGGGTTGGTACGGGCGTGGCGCACACTGCCAATCTGCCATTTCTCCAGGGCAAAGTAGGGGCAGGCCACCAGCAACTGGTCGTGTTCGTTCAGCGGCAGCGGCGCAATGGTGCCCCGAGGCGCTGGCCCAAAATCGCTCACGTCCAGAGCCTTGTCCAGGTGCAACTCGCGCAGCTTGCCAGTTTTGGCATCGCGCCGCCCATAGTCGTAGACGCGGTAGGTCAGGTCGGACTTCTGCTGAATTTCAAACAGCACAATCCCGGCGTTGATGGCGTGAATAGTGCCAGCGGGCACAAACACCACATCGCCCGCCTGCACCGGTAGCTGGTGCATCAGCGGTTCCAGGGCATCGCTTTGCACAGCGGCGGCAAACTCATCGCGGCTGCATGGCCGGTTGAGGCCATAGGTGACGGTAGCCCCAGGAGTGGCCTGAAGAATATACCAGGCCTCGGTTTTGCCGTGAAAGCCGGTCGCCGCTTCCACCGTGTGGGCGTAGTCGTCGTTGGGGTGAACTTGAATGGAAAGACGGTCGTTGGCGTCGAGGAACTTGGCAAGCAGTGGCATGTCGTTGCCGTAGCGGGCGACGGTGCGCGTGCCCACCAGCGCCGCCCCAAGCTCACGGGCCGCATCGGCCAGCGTGCGCCCGGCAAGGTCGCCATTCAGAATCATGTTGGCGTCGTAGATCTGCCATGTCTCACCAAGCTGGTCGGGGCGCGGCTCCGGCAGGTTGAGCCATTCGGCCAGGCGGGTGCCACCCCAGATCGGTTCAACCAGGCGGCGCTCGGTCAGCAGCGGGTAGAGTGGTGGGTGCGTCTGTGCAATCGTCCTCTCCATACTGTGTAAAACATGCCGGGCGCATTGTACCACGTGTTTTTTCGGGGTCGTTCACACGTTTTTTTGGAGAGGATTTACCGAATTTAGCCGTTAACACGTTTCTTTCGGACAGGATTTACCGGATTTACAGGATTAATTTCATTGATCTTAATAGCCTTCCAATCCTATAAATCTTGTTAATCCTGTCTAACCAGGCCAAGTTAGCGCTACGGGCGGCGGTCAGTGGCTTCCAATCCTATAAATCTTGTTAATCCTGTCTAACCAGGCCAAGTTAGCGCTACGGGCGGCGGTCAGTGGCTTCCAAT
>JALONX010000441.1 GCA_025454695.1 Chloroflexaceae bacterium | reverse complement strand
GCAGGGCCCCTCGATACTGATCCTGTGTTTCATCCTGTATGACTGACTCCAGTCCTACTGGATTGCCCAGACCTTGCCAGCGTGAGTCGCTGGTGGCTTCTGCTGCGTGGCACAACCAGATGTATTGTGAATTTTATCTTACTCGATTGATGCAACCTGTGTACATTCTTTGCAGTCATATCTGCAATAAATGATTGTGAGGTGTACCAATGCCACTTTATTTTGACATACCTTCGCCGGTTGGAAAATTGCAAGTTTCGATTAGCCGCCGTGGCCTGGGCCTGCGCATGCACGGCAAACGCGGCAGCGTAGATGTTGGCCCCCACCACCGCCATATAGATGCCCAGATTGCGCCCGGTGTGCGCTACAGCAGCTATGGCCATGGCCACCACCGCCACCACCACGGGCGGCGCAAACGAGGCTGGTTCCGCTGGCTCAAAAAGGCGCTGGATTAAACGCGAGCAGAAATGTCTCGCGCAAAGCCGCAAAGCTCGTAAAAGCGCAGAGGCCGAACATTGTGTTCGCCTGTATTCCTCGTAAGCTGTGCGACCTTCTAAACTCGCTCATACAAACGCCCAGCACGGTTGCCGTGCTGGGCGTTCTTTTGCATCTCACCTAATCGCGTGTTTCATCGTGTCGCTGCATGCACCACTTCACCCTTTAACTATCGTCAATCGTCAATCGTCAATTGACTTTACATCATCTCCACCGCGAGCGCCACGGCCTCGCCGCCGCCGAGACAGAGCGCTGCCATCCCCCGCGCCCCGCCCCGCTGCTTCAGCGCGTGCAGCAGTGTCACTAGCACCCGCGCCCCACTGGCCCCGATGGGGTGGCCAAGGGCAATTGCGCCGCCGTTGGCATTCACCCGATCCGGGTCGAGGTGCAGTTCGCGCACGTTGGCGATGACCTGGGCCGCAAAAGCTTCGTTGATCTCAAACAGATCGTAGTCATCAACCGTGGTGTTGGTGCGATCCATCAGCTTCTGCATGGCAAAGGGCGGCGCGGTGAAGACTTCGCCGGGGGCTACTGCCGCCTGCGCCATGCCCAGCACGCGGGCCAGCGGCGTGAGTCCAAGGGCCGCCGCCCGCTCTTCGCTCATCAGCAGCAGGGCCGCCGCGCCGTCGGTGATGCCGGGGGCGTTGCCTGCGGTCACGCTGCCGTCCTTCTCAAACGCCGGGCGCAGCTTGCCAAGGGCTGGGAGGCTGGTATCGCGGCGTGGCCCTTCGTCGGCGTCAACCACAGTTTTCTGGCCTTTGGCCCCGGCAATCTCCACCGGCGCAATCTCCTCCGCAAAGCGCCCGGCGTCCATCGCCGCAATCGCCTTTTCATGTGAATGGAGGGCGAAGGTGTCCTGCTGCTCACGGGTGACGCGAAAGGTGCGGGCGATCCACTCGGCGGCGTTGCCCATGTGCTGGTTTTCAAAGGCGCACCAGAGGCCGTCATGCACGGTGGCATCCACAATTTCGCCGTTGCCCAGGCGGTAGCCGTTGCGGGCCTGGGGTAGCAGGTAGGGGCCACGGCTCATGTTCTCCATGCCGCCAGCCACAATGACCTCAGCTTCGCCGGCCCGAATCAGCGCCGTGCCTAGCATCACGGCTTTTAACCCGCTGCCGCAGACCTTGCTCACCAACGTTGCGCCCACGGTGTGGGGCAGCCCACCCTTGATGGCGGCCTGGCGGGCGGGAGCCTGGCCTAGCCCCGCGCTAATGACATTGCCCATCAAACACTCGTCTACCGCCGCCGGGTCAACCCCGGCCCGCGCCAGCGCCGCACGTATGGCCACCGCACC
Source organism: Chloroflexaceae bacterium (assembly GCA_025454695.1). Taxonomy (GTDB): domain Bacteria; phylum Chloroflexota; class Chloroflexia; order Chloroflexales; family Chloroflexaceae; genus JALONX01. Next base: position 3,945 of record JALONX010000441.1, on the reverse strand, counting down.
CAACTCCGGTGCGGTGAGGCTTGACAAGGCTCCATTAAAACGACCAATCGGCGTGCGAGCTGCACTGACAATCACTACATCGTGCATTGTTTTTCTCCTGACGTGGAATTTTTTAACATTCCACTAGTATACCGAAAAGTTGGCACTTGTGGTAATCTTGACCGGAGACCGGAGACCGCAGCTAAACGCAGAGACGCAGAGGCACGGAGGAGCAGAGACAAGATAACAAGATGACAAGATGACAAGATGACAGGGTGACAAGGTGACAAGATGACGAGTCACCCTTCGACCCTTCGACTGCGCGGTTCGTGAGCTTGACGAACGGCAGGGCAGGCAGACTCAGGACAGGCGATTGACGATTGACGAGGATTACGGATCACGGATCACGGATTACGCAGTACGCAGTACGCAGCACGTTTCACGTTTCACGCAGTACGCAGTACGCAGTACGCAGCACGTTTCACGTTTCACGCAGTACGCAGTACGCAGTACGGAGCACGTTTCACGTTTCACGCATCACGTTTCACATTTTACGCGGCCTTTTCTCAATTCTCAACTCCATGCTGCACGTAACCCTGTGCTACACCCAGACGATTGATGGCCGCCTGGCGACGGTAGATGGGCTGTCGCAATGGATTGGCGGGCCGGAGTCGGTGCGCTACTGGCACCAGCTGCGGGCTGAACACGACGCGGTGATGGTGGGCGTGGGCACGCTGCTGGCCGATAACCCCCGCCTCACGGTGCGGCTGGTGGAAGGGCGCAACCCACTGCGGGTGATTGTGGACTCGACGCTGCGCATGCCCGCCACGGCCCATGTGCTGAACGACGGCGGGGCAACCAACACGCTGCTGGCGGTGACAGAACGGGCTGACCCGGCCCGCCTGGCGGCAGTGCAGGCAATTGGCGCGTCGGTGCTGGTGCTGCCCACCGACGGGGCGGGGCGGGTGAGTCTCCCGGCGCTGCTGGCGGCCCTGGTCGAACGGGGCATCGCCTCCGTGATGGTGGAAGGTGGCGCACAGCTTATCACGGCGCTGCTGCGCGAACGACTGGCCAGCCGCCTGGTGGTGTGCATTGCGCCCCGGCTGATGGGGGCAGGTCGCGAGGCCGTGGGCGAACTGGGCGTGCGCGACCTGGCTCACATGGTGGAATTGGCCAACGTGGAGTTGCTCCGCTTTGGAGCGGATGTTGTGCTGGATGGGCGGCTGGTGTATCCAGCGTAAGCGATTGGAGATTACCGGACGGAAACGCAGAGACGCTGAGGCGCAGCGGAGTCAGGTGACGCAGTACTCAGTACCAAGCCATGCTCAACGCTCAACGCTCAATGTTCAATTCCCTCCGCGACCTCCGCGGTGAAAAATGTCTGTAAGGCTCTCGCAAAGGCGCAAAGTACGCGAAGGTCGTAAAACTAAAGAGTCTTTGTGACCTCCGACCCGTGCCCCGCAGCCGTTCGATGAACGCGGTCTTGCGCGCCTGACACGCCGGGGTGCTCCACAGCAGCATCAGGAATACCTGGTCACTGCCCGTCCCATATCCTGTTTGACCACCTGGGCGCTGGCCAATGCTGGCCAGCCCACCAGGTGCAGACGACCACGGGGGCTGTGCTGGCGCATGCGGAAGGCCGGGCGCACCGCCGCGACAGACGTGGCCAGCCCAGCGGGCGCACACAGCAGCGGGCCACAGCGCACACCGGCGACCACCAGTGCTACCAGACGTGCAAACAGGTTGCGGGCTACCGGCGCAGCTTTGTTGACCTTGGCGCGGCCATGCGGACGCTGCTGGAGCAGCCCGCCCGCCTGCCCCAGGCCCGCCCGCTGCTGGCGGCTTTTCCGCCCAGACCAGAAGCAGCGCAACTCCCGTCGTTCCCGTCGTCGCCCGCGCTGGTGGAGCAGCTGAACGAGCGGGAGCTGGAGGTGTTGCGGCTAGTAGCGGCGGGCCAGTCCAACAGCGCCATCGCCGCCAGCCTGATTATCGCCATTGGCATGGTGAAAAAGCACCTCAGCAACATCTTCGGCAAGCTAGCCGTGGGCAGCCGCACCCAGGCCGTGGCCCGCGCACGGGAGCTGGGGTTGTTGTAGTTTCACCAGGGAGTGTGCATTTCACCGCGGAGGATGCGGAGGGTTTTGAGGGATTGGAGATTGGAGATTAGAGATTGGGCCCTGATGGGTTCACGAGGCTGCTTCTTTGGAGCGCACGAGTTTTGTGTCAGCACTCCATTCAAAGCGTTGGGGGCTAGTGGGAGCAGGGGGCCCACTCCATCGCCAGAGCGGCCTCAATAATCTCGCGCACCATCCTCGGTGTCACTGGCTCTAGCTGAAATAGCTCCTGCCAACGCTCTGGTGGTATGGTAATAATGGGGCCATAGTTGACCCAGGGGTCGTCATAGCGTAGGCGCACCTCCAGCGGGAAAAGACGCCGTGGTCGGCTTTCAGCCCACACCCTGAGCATCACATAGTGGGCATCGAGACGCTGAATACGCCAGAGATAGCGGTTCGCCCCAATGGTCATGCGACGCAAGCGTTGTTGTCGTGCCATCCTCTGCACCTCACCCGGCAATTTGGTTGCACACGGGAATACTATAGCATACGGGTGGAGGAGTTGGTTTTTTGTGGGGAGAATGCGGAAGTTTTGGGACTGAGGATTAGGGATTATGTAACTCGCCGGATGCGGTAAGGGAGATTGCGCAACCAGTTAGGGTAGGCATCGTCGCTTTATCTTTGCAGATCAAGTATTACGTAACAGGTTACATGGGACATAGTGTTAGGAAACAAAAATTTCAACTTAGATTGAGCTGCCGCTTTAGCAATTCAATAGAAGTCGATGCTGGAGCCTTAGCACCAACCACTCGCTCATATTCAAGGACATTCTGCATATCAGAAAAAAAGTTGGGGTTGGAGATTAGTATCGTCCGTACATACCATTCGAGACATTTCGTTTCAATATCTTCAGGATTTGATGATACTAGACTAATGAAAGGCAATACGAATTGTTTAATTACCTCACCTTTCTCATCAACAAGGCAACTACTACGTACTATTGCATTCAAAATATCTTGTAACTGACTTTTAGAAATAGACGACTGTTCTGAAAGTATCAGTTTAACTTCGGACATGGTTTTAGGTCGTTCTAAGGTTCCAACTAAATTTATTAATTCTTTAATAACGCTTAGACGAAACTCTGGTAAAGGACGTAGCTGTTCTCTATTAAGCAACGAATAAATATTTTGTGGTGTAAGATTATTTATACTATTCTGTCCAATTTGCGATATCTTTTGGATAATTGGACGATTAGATGACTGAGGGGCGCCAAGAGCAGCTTGAAATTTCTCAATAAAATCCGATTCGTTGCATATAACGATACGATGTCTTGAGGATAAACTTTTAATCAGATTCTTTTCACCCTCAAGAATGACAAGGATGGCCCTGTCATATGAAATGGAAAGCACATCAATAAACTTTGCATATCTTTGTATGTATGACTCATCGTATTGTCCTGTTTTGGTCTTGATGAAAATCGGCTGATTGTCCACCATGAAAAACATATCGAAGCCAAATTGATTTCCATCTGGTAAAATAATTTGCAGATTACTAATAAAGTAGTGATTAACAGCGTCAATATATTCCAGAAAAGAGAGAATTTTTAGCTGAATAAATCTAGCAAACCAACCGCCATTTAGAAACTCAATAGCTACTTTATCTTGGCTCGGAGATATTCTCATAATTTTGCTTTGTGGAACATATTTACGGGTTAGTATAAGTTTTTCTTTGTGTAAGAAAAAGCAAAATTGAGTAATATCAGAAATTTCCTGTGGATCTTTTTTTGACATGTTAAAAGAGAAAGTCTTACCGCTCTGCATGTGCTGTCTAATTGATTTAATTAATGTTGCAAGATTTTTATATCTTTCACCAAGAAATATAGCCATTCTGTCAAGAGATATATTAGCATCAT
>JALONX010000440.1 GCA_025454695.1 Chloroflexaceae bacterium | reverse complement strand
CCCTGCGGCGCAAAGGGCAGGCTTATCTCCAGAAGGCCCTGGTTGTAGTGGGCGTCGCTACGTTCGGTGTCAATTGGGGTTGCCAGCGGCACATCAAGCTCGAAGCGACCAGCGCCGATCTCCATGTGTTGCACCCGCCGCAATCCGGGTGGGGCCGCCAGCTGGCGCGTGCCATGCACCTGAATGCGCCTTGGAGCCACATGCAGGTGCAGGTTGGCCGGTTCTACCCCGACCAGGTCAACCACCAGCACCAGGCCAGTTTCGGTTTCGTACACATTAAATGGCGGACGCCAGGCCCGTAACTCAAAGGCTACACCAGGCTGGCGCAGGGTGAAGATGCGCAAGGTCTGCGGTTTGTTGCTCACAAAAAACTCCTCTTTACTGGTCGTTTCCCGCCGGGCGGCGTGGGTGGGCGACAATGACGCGGGCCGGGCGCAGCACCTGGCCGTCAACCACGTAGCCCGTTTGCAGCACCGCGCTCACCGTGTCCTGCTCAACGTCGGCCTCCTGCCCACTGATCGCTTCCTGACGGTGGGGATCGAAGGGATCACCCGGTGCAACGGTGATGGGCGTGATCCCTTCGCTGGCCAGGGCCACTTGCAACTGCTGGTAGGTGGCCTGCACCCCGGTTCGCAGCGGGTCGTCGGGCGGGGCATGCATGAGCGCCCGCTCCAGGTTGTCGGCCACTTCGATCAGGCCCGTGGCAAAGCTACGCAGGCGCTGGCCCATGCGCTGGGTCGCCTCGCGCTCACCCTGCTTGCGGGCGTTCTCCACGGCAGCTGCCGCCCGCAGATATTTGTCGTTGAGTTCGGCTACCTGCTCCTGGGCCGCCAGTAGCGCCGCCTGGGCCTCGCCAAGACTCATCGCTCGTTTTGGCGCCCGTGGGTTGTGTTCTGGCATGGTTGTGTGTAGCGCCTCCAAAAACCGGGCGGGTGAGGCCAATCATCCGCCGCCATCTGCGGCATCCGCCAGCGCAAGGGGATCAGACGCAGCGATCACATGTCGCTACCACTGCATTTGGCATGCGGCAAGATCAGGGCCAGCGGCGCTTGTCGGCAGCGTGGGCAAACCCTGGCACGCTTTCTGCCAAATGAAGTTGCTCTCGCAAAGCCGCAAAGCTCGCAAAGGATCCGCACCGCTACGTTCTTCTTCAACTTACAGAAGCGAATAGTTCTCCAAATCTGTGTAATCTGCGGAATTTGTGGATTGTTTGGGCGGTTGTCTTATTGGAAAACAACCCGCAGTCAGCCCAGCTGTAACGTGTTGTGATGAACTCAGTCGCATGTGTCAGCGCATCACGCTGGTGTGCGCCCCTACGATGCTCCTATGACGCCAGAACTGGATGAACAATCAGTACGAGCTTGCCACGGGTGCGCTCCGTAGCGCTGTGTTGTTGCGCCAGGCTTGCCTCTGCCAGGGTAAACGTTCGCTCAATCACCGGTCGCACCTGACCAGTTGAGATCAGCTTCGCCAGCTCTGCCAGGTCTGCACCGCCGGGCCGCACGACCAGGCCAGTCACCGGGTAACCCGCAATCCGTTCGGCAAGCCAGCCGATAGTCCCGTTCTCCAACAGCGGGTTGACGGTTACAAGGCGACCCTGTTGGGTCAGCGCACCTTTCCAGGCGCGGAACTTGTGCCGGTAAACGGTGTCGAACACCAGATCATACCGTTCAGCTCCGGCAGCCACATCCTCCTGAGTGTAGTCACGCACTGCGTCCGCACCTAGCCCCCGTACCAATGTGGCGTTCCGCCCGCTGCACACCGCCGTCACCCGTGCGCCAAAAGCCTTCGCAATCTGGACGGCGAAGGTGCCGACGCCGCCGGAAGCGCCATAGATCAGCACATGCTCGCCGCTACGGAGCCTGGCCCGGTCGCGCAGGGCCTGGAGCGCCGTCAGGCCAGCCAGTGGCATAGCGGCGGCTTCGGCAAGCGTGATAGTTGCCGGGGCGGCAGCGAGTTGCTGTTCGGGCACGGTGGCGTACTCGGCATACCCGCCGCCCTGGGCAAGCGGCAGCATAGCGTAGACACGATCCCCAGGTTGAAAGCGCGTGACGGCTGAGCCAACAGCACTCACAACGCCAGCAATATCGGAGCCGGGAATAAACGGCAGTTGGAGGCGCATGACGCGCTTGAATTGCCCGTCCCGTAGCCGCCAGTCTGCCGGGTTGACTCCTGCGGCGGCGACGTGAACAAGCACCGCGTCAGGGGCGAGGGCGGGGCGCGGCAACGTGAGCGGTTCAAGCACATCTGCCGGGCCGTACCGTCGAAAGCCAATTGCCTGCATCGTCATGTCCATCAACATCTCCTTTCATTTTCTACCTACAATTCGGTAGAATTTTTGCCCAAAAAAAGGCTACGGTGTATGACGCAAGCCTTCCAGGAGCATTGCAACCAGCTGCTCGACCACTCGTTCATGTGACTGGTTGCGGTAGCGCTCCGGCACGGCGTGGAGTCCCTGAACGAGGGTAACAAACGAAAGGGCCGCCAGGGCTGAGTCGGCAAAGCGAATTGCACCACGGGCACGAGCCACGTCCAGCGCGGCAATCAAGGGTTCGTGGAGCGCGTAGGCGAGCCGCGCAAGGTGCTCGGCACGTTCAGGGCGCACGGCCTGCAGGTCGGCGTGGGCCATGCGGTTCAGATCGAGCAGGGGCTGCGCCAGGAGCCAGTGAGCCACGGCGACGAGTTGTACCGCCAGGTCATCGCCAGCCTCAGCGAGGGCGCGACTGATACCCTCGTGGTGCTGGCGCAGGTTTCGCTCCATCACCTCGACGAAGAGCTGCTCCTTGCCGCCAGGTGCGTAGTAGTAGAGCGAAGCGTGGCGCATGCCCACAGCGGTAGCAATGTCACGCAGCGTAACGGCAGCGTAGCCGCGTTCAGAGAATAGGGCATCAGCCGTTGCAAGGATGCGGTCGCGTGTCTGGTTGTCGGGAAGATTATTCATTACGTCTCAACCTACAAGTTGGTAGAATTATACACAGACATTCCCCGGAAGTCAAGATTGCACCCAGGGTGCTGCATGGCAGTCTGCTGAACTTCTTCACAAGCACCATTTCGTGGCCCTCGCTGGCTGATTTTTTGCTACAAAAGGCACTGAAGGTAAGGGTGTGCGTCTATCTTTTGTAAGAAAAAGTTGGTTTCCATTAGCAAAAAGCTGGAAATCATTTCCAGTCCCCTTCCGTGATCGGAGACAACATGAAGTATTTCAGAGTTCGGATTGCTATTATCTGCATTACCCTCATCGGCATAATGAGCGCTTGTAGTAATACGACTACACCAACGGGGCCAGTGGCGCAGCGGTGGGCCGTTGCTGTTACTCAGGAGCAGTACGCCGCTGCCGAGCGTATGATGCAGATTGATAATGTTGCCCAGTGGCGCGAAACGACCGAGGGACTCAGGGGTGCGCATGGCAAAATACAAGGCTTTAGCTTGAGCGCCACCTCGCAAGGGCCGGGCGACAACTACCGGGTCGAGTTTCATTGGAACGATGGCACAACCAGGTGTATGTATTTTGAAGTGGTGCAGCAGGAACACGTGCGTATACAGGGCGACTTTTATCAAGCTTGCCCGTAGTGCCCTTCCGCTCTAACCGTGATGTATAGCCGCCCTAGGCTGGTGGTGAAGCTGACAGCGCACAACAGCGTGACGGTTCTCGGTGCAGGCGAACACAAGGTTCGCCCCTACAGGTTTCTCGTTTCTGCTCGGATTGCTCTATCTCTGTGCCCTCTGTGCTCTCTGTGGATAATTTTACGCCATTGCGTGCTCGGCGTGCCTGGCGGTACAATAGGCAGCAATGAAGCTGCAAACCGCCCAATCTACGGCTCCCCGCACGCTCCGCTGGACGCACCTGATCTGGTGGGTGATCGCCAGCTTCGTCGGCGGCATGTTTGGCAGCGACCTGGGGTTGCTGCTGGGGGGCTTGCAGAACCTGGCCTTCTACGCAGTTGTGCTGTGTATGCTGGTGGGCCTGGGCCAGGCGCTGCTGCTGCGCCTGCTGCTGCCGGAGGTACGGCGCTGGTTTGTGGCCAGCCTGCTGGGGGCGGTGTTAGGGGGCGTGGCGCTGGTTCTGGCTGGCCCGCCAGTGAGTCGCATGCTGGTTGATGTTGCACTGGCGCTGGGGTTAACGAACTGGCTGCCACCGCTCTTTATCGCCCAGAGTGCGACCTGGGGCCTGTTTATGCTCTGCTACAGCGCGGCCCAGTGGTGGCTGGTGCTGCGGCACTACGGCAGGCTGAGCCTGTGCTGGGTGCCTGCCTGCGTCCTGGCGGCAGGCATCGCCGTCACCCTCGGCGTGGATATGCTCTACGGCGCGCAAATCGTCGCCGGGGCCATCCTCGGCAGCGCCATCTACGGCGCACTCACGGGGGTTGTGCTCATCTGGCTGGTGAACCGTGACAGGGTGGGCGGGTAATAGCTTAGTTTGTAGCTTGCCGAGTCGCTTCCCCGCCGCGTATTCCTGCTTTCCCTCCGAGTCGCCAAAGTGTCCCTGCCTGGCATGTGAGCGCTACGGTAATAGCGACAGCAAAGGCCCACCCCGTTGCAACCTGCCCCAGGAGCAAGGCAAGGGTGAGAAAGAAGCCAGCGAAGCTGAACAGCCCCAATAGCAGGCCCCGCATGAACGCAGCAGTTTCGGTTACTCACCTTTGTTCTTGCGTTGCTGATCTATCGCTGCACCTAACGTAAGACCAATAGCCAGGCCAAGGGCTACGCCAAGCGCAATATTGTTGAGGGCTGCGCCAAGCCCAGCGCCAAGGGCCATGCCGAGGGCCATGCCGATAGCGATTGGACTGGGCTTCGTGCCATCGGGTTGTTGGTTCTTTTCGTTGCTCATAGGCTTACTCCAAAACTGAACGAATGAAAACTCCCAGGGTGTAACTGGTGGGTTAACGACAAAGCTGAGCCGGTGCGGATGGGCTGGCATTGCGGCTGAAGAACAGAACGCCATGCGCATGGCAATGTGGAACAAACTCGGCCCGCTTCCGCACATCGGCTTGCGCGGGTGTTGGGGTCAGTTTGTGCCACAGCTTGACGCTTGCACCCGCTCCTTACACCGTAGCAGCAACATTACCTTGTAATCCGCAGATTGCTGGCCCCGCCTTGCACCGTAATGTCGTAGCGATCATTGGTTGCGGCATAATTGGCAGTTTGCCAGCACGTCTCATTGACCAGCACGTCGGCATAGCGCTCATCGAATTGGAGGCGTGTTGCCCCGTTTTGGATGATAATTTGGGTCGCGGCATCGGCGGGCCGTCGAATACGTGTGTCGGCGGTGCCACCTGCAATACGAATGGGCACACTACCGCGTGGTTGTCCCAAATGGAGTTCCAGCCGAAATGCTCCATCAAACACCGCAAACGCGCTGAGCGTTAGTTCGCGCAAGTCGAAGCTGCAGGCGTTGGCTCCGCCACGCAGTTCGATGTACCACATCACGGCGGTGCTCAGCGTAATGGTGCCGTTCCTTCGGCCCCTGCCCTTTCCAAAGATCGAAAAGCGTGGGTCGCGAATCTGTATTGTACCGCCCTGCACCTGTATCTGTGGTTCAGGTGCCTCGAAGCGTGCGAGGTACAACTCGTGTTGCACCGCACCATGGACGGTCACATTCGTGGTGCTATTGGTGAAGAGGAGTCGCCCTTGTTCGACACGTGGCTGAGCAGTTGGTGTTGCCGCATGCAACTTTTCCGTAAGCGTTGCCCTCTGGTTGTCAGCAAGACGTAAGGCGGCGGTTTGTTCTTGTAGCAGAACGCCACTTCGTG
>JALONX010000439.1 GCA_025454695.1 Chloroflexaceae bacterium | reverse complement strand
GCCAGGGCCGTGCCGCCACCGTAGGTCGCCACAATCAGCGAGGGGATGGTGAGCGAGAGGTAGAGATCGCGCTCTGGCGTCAACTCGGCGTAAAGTATTCCTGCCGAGGACTCAGAGACGTTGGCCACGTCCTGCCCGGTAGCGATGAACCTGGCAGTGATGCAGTTTGCAGAGTGTAAACCGTTATTGTTCTCCCCAGAAAGAACCCCGCCCACACTGGCCACGCCATAGTGGTAGGCTAGACTTTCCGGCTCCACGCGCATCGTCTCAATCAGCACATTGCGCTTGATCACCAGTTCCGCTGTGACACGCTTGCCACGGGTGCGCATGATGTTGACCTGCGAGGCCTTTTTATCGGTCGCAAAGTTCGACTCAAGGTAGAAGTGCTTTACACCGGGGTAGTGATCGAGAATCCAGGAACAGGCGGCAAAGGTGGCCCGGCCCACCATGTTCTGCCCGGCGGCGTCGCCCGTGGCGTAGTTGAAGCGGATGTAAACAAATTTGTTGGCCAGATAGGGATCGAGGTTTTGCAGCTTTGCAACGCTGGAAGTTGCCTCAGCTTCTTCACGAATTTTGGCCATGTTCGCGTCGAGCCACTGCACAAAATCACGCCCCTGCCGCGCATCCTCAAACACAAACACCGGGGCGCGCTGCATCGAGTCGCCCACCACCGTGCATTTCACCCCACCGCACAGGTTCACCACCTTGATGCCCCGGTTGTAGGAGGCTACCAGAGTGCCCTCCGCCGTGGCCAGCGGGATGAGGAACTGGCCCTGAGCATGTTCGCCATTGATCTGGATCGGCCCGGCGAAACCGATGGGCACCTGGGCCACCCCGGTGAAGTTCTCGATATTGCCCTGAGTGATGCTGGGGTCGAAGGAAAATTTTGACACATGTTCCAGCTTCGCGCCGGTGTACTGTTCCACAAACTCCTGGCGCTTGCGAATAATCGCTGCGCCATAATCGTCTGCCGGGTCACGGGGGATACGTACCATGTCCTCGGTGGACTCGGCAATGGAGTCTTCGACCTCAAACTTCAACGAGCCGAAGGGGCTGGTCTTGAAGGCAATTTCGATTTTGTGTTTGCCAAGGGGCAAGTGGGTCACAGCGGCGTGCAGCGTCACAATCTTGCGCAACGGAAAGGCGATCGGCTTTTCGGCGGAGAACTGTCCCGGCTTCAGAGTGGTGCCATCACCCAGATCAAGGCTGAGAGCGGTAAGCGGCACCGAAGTGCCATCAATTTTGACACCTTGCAACTCCGTTAACTCTGCATCGCTCAGCCGATTCTTGATTGCGAACTGGACACCAGCCGTGGTGTTCTTGAGGCTTCCGAAGGTGTAGAGCTGCTTCAGAAGCATGCTTGGGATCAGCGCCATAGCCACCCTTCCTTTTCTTTCATCCATATGACGTGTCAGTGAAGCGCCACATGGTAGCAGAGGGCGGGTGAATTGTCGAACGACCACCTAATTCCTGTCATTTAACTATTGCATCTCATAGGAAAATGGTGTATAGTATGGCTATCCATTAAAAGACATGAACAATTCACTGGTACCTGTGATGTTCGGACGCGATTCATCCGCAAAGGGTATGCCATTGCGTTTGTAGCGCAGGGCCAGCCAATGTACGATCGCTATACGAAGTAACGCGAGTACTGTTGTACTTTGCTCGTCTTCGCATCGTGCATTGCGTAAGATTGACACAATGATTGGTCAACCGACACATGAAAGGACTCAGCCATGCCCACACGAGTCAAATCGTTCTCCTGGGGGACGTTGTTCATTCTGGTGATACTCTTGGTAGCTCTTCCCGCCGCTAGCACCCCAGCTGCCGCCGCCCCCACGTTGCTCAACCCCAAGCTGAGTGGCACGCTGCCCGCAGGAACTGAGGCGAGTATAAAGCTGTCTGGTGGGAATATTAGCCCTGATGGAAAGTGGGTGGTGTATATAGCGGGTGGGTCAAATCCGCAAGGTTTAGGGTATCTCTTCAGTGCCCCCACCGATGGCAGCACGCCGCCAGTGCGTCTCAGTAGTGGTGATCCCATCGTATCATCATTATTAACGAACCTGTCTTTTGCCATCACCTCCGACAGTCGGTATGTGGTCTATACAGCCCCACAAGATACGGCGGGCGTGTTTGAGCTGTATCGCGTGCCCATCGCAGGCGGTGCAGCAGTGAAACTCAATGGCCCGCTGGCAGCTGGTAGCCAAATACTGGATTTCACCCTAAGTCCCGATAATCGCTATGTCGTTTACCGGGCGAGCGTGGGGGTCAACAATGGCTCAAACCTCTTTAGTGTGCCGCTAGCAGGTGGTGCCGCCACCCAACTGAACGCCCCACTGGTGAATAACGCGAACATAAGAGAGTACACGATCAGTCCCGACAGCAGCCGCATGGTCTACCGAATGCTGCAGTTCATTGATAACGTTGGGAATATAGTAGAAGAACTCTACAGCGTGCCACTGACTGGCGGCACCCCTATCTTGCTTAACCCGTCACTACCGAATGGAAGTATGATTGACAAGTTTGTTGTCACTAATGATAGTCGCCAAGTGTTTTTTCGCGTCAATACAGGCTCTACGTACAGGGATCTTTACAGGGTAGCGCTAGCAGGCGGTGATGCTACCAAATTACTAGGTGAGCTACCAGTTGATTACTTTGGGCTTGACTTTTCGCTTAGCCCAAACAACAGTCATGTCGTCATTCAGCTCTTTAAGCGACGTGCGGTAGCCCCTCCGATAGCCCCTGCGCTTGTGCCCCCACCCGGCCCGCCCCCTATCGGCGAACTTTACAGTATGACACTAATGGGCAGTACTCTGACCAAGCTCTGGGATCCAACGATTATTAAGAGTGTTGGTGGATACATCATCAGCCCTGACAGCAGTCACGTAATCTTTTCTGCAGAGCAAAAGGACAGCGATATTCCTAATATCTACAGCGTACCCATTGGAGGCGGGACACTAACTAAACTAAATACACTCCCTCCTCCAGGTGGAGTGGCGTCCTTTATGGTTAGCCCCGATAGTAGTCGGGTGGTACTTCAGTCAGGATCATTTATCTTTAGCGTACCTCTGGCTGGTGGCAGCGCCACCCGACTCAACGGCTCGGTGCCTGCTGATAGTCAGATGGCCAGATCAGCAATCAGCCCCGACAGCAGTCGAGTGGTGTACACCCAATGCACCTGGCAGGACTGGCAGAATATCGGTGTACGTTGCAATCTCTTTAGCGTCCCGCTCACAGGCGGGGAGTCCACCAAACTCAATCCTGCATCAGAGCAAGATGGCCAAGTCAGTGGGTTTCAAATTAGCCCCGACAGCAGCCGGGTGATCTATGTGGCAGGACAGCAAGTGTATGCAGCGTATGAGCCAGCACCAGCGGCTAGTTTGAGTGCCCAAACGACACAACTGGACATTGGCACAGTCACGTTCACGGTAAGCTTAAACCACGCCACGAAGCTGGCTGGCGCAGATGTGCTAGTCGAGTCGGGGGGTACTGCCGAGGCTGGGGTGAATTACAGCTTTGCGCCAATGGTGGTACATTTTGCACCGGGCGAAACCAGCAAGCCGGTGCAGGTGCGGGTGCAGAGCACAGCCAATGGCGGCGCGAACCGCACGCTGGTGCTTAGCCTGAACAGCACGACTACCGTGACGGTCGCACAGACCACGACGGTGACCGTTACCTTCGTTGCGGTGCAGGCCAGACAGTTCTTGCCAGCCGTCTCGCGGTAGAATATTGTGAATTCGTGGCGGAAATCATTACCCGCTGCCCAGTCGTTCTGGTGTTACCAGAACGACTGGGCAGCGCTTTCTATGTGGCGTCATTCACAATCACGTCGGGACGTTCTCGTGTATTGTAGCAGTTGGCACATCGGTTGAGCGAGTACCCCGTGGTTATATTGCATTGCAGTGGTGTTTCAATCTGCAATCCTTCGACAAGCGCAGGACAGGTCTGCCAATCTGCAATTTGCTGTAGCCCCTACTCTACCCGCCGGGGCCGATACTGAATGGCCTCGGCCAGGTGCGCCGGGCCAATGGCCGCGCTTCCGGCCAGGTCGGCAATAGTGCGGGCGAGCTTGAGCACGCGGTGGTAGCCACGGGCCGAGAGCTGTAACTGCCGCACGGCGGCCTTCATCAGGCTTTGCCCGGCGTTGTCCAGCTGGCAGTATTGGCGAATCTCAGCTGGCCCCATGTCGGCGTTGGTGATGCAACGGGTGCCGCGAAAACGCTCGGCCTGGCGCTGCCGGGCGGCGATCACCCGTTCGCGGATGACAACAGAGGGTTCGCCCAGCCGGTCGGAGCTGAGCTTTTCGTAGTGTACCCGTGGCACATCGGCATGGATATCAATGCGATCCAGCAGTGGGCCACTGACTTTCTTCTGGTAGCGCGTCACCAGCGAAGGGCTACAAGTGCATTGGCGCTCCGAGTCGCCGTGCCAGCCGCAGGGGCAGGGATTTTGGGCCGTCACCAGCATAAACGAAGCCGGGTAGGTAATGCTACCCACAGCCCGGCTCAGTGTCACAGTACGGTCTTCCAGCGGTTGGCGCAGCACCTCAAGTTTGGGGCCAAATTCTGGCAACTCATCAAGGAAGAGCACGCCACGGTGAGCCAGCGAAATCATGCCGGGCCGAACGCGCCCGGCCCCGCCGCCCACCAGCCCCGGCAGCGAGGTGGTGTGATGAGGAGCGCAAAACGGACGCTGCCGCACCAGCGGTGTGTCTTTTGGCAATTGCCCGGCGACACTATAGATTTTGGTCACTTCCAGGCTTTCATCCAGGTTCAGCGGCGGCAGAATGGAAAGCAGCGCCCGCGCCATCATGGTTTTGCCGGAGCCAGGCGTGCCGCTCATCGCCATGTTGTGGGCACCAGCGGCTGCCACTTCTAGCGCCCGCTTCACATGTTCCTGGCCCCGCACCTCGCAAAAGTCCACCCCTTGAATGGAGGTGTCCACCTCAAATGAGGCTTCCGCCAGGAAGGGTTGCAAGCGGCGCTCGCCACAAATGTGGGCTGCCAGATCGGCCAACGTGCGCACGGGCACAATCGTGAGTCCATCAACCAGGGCGGCTTCGGCGGCGTCTTCGTAGGGCAGGTAGATAGTTGTGATACCGTGGGCACGGGCGACTGCCACCATGGGCAGCACGCCATCGGTGTGGCGCAGGGTGCCATCCAGCCCAAGCTCGCCAATAAACGCTGCCTGGCTGGTGTCGCCGTAGACCTGCTCGGAGGCCAGCAGCAACCCCACGGCAATGGGCAGATCATAGGCTGGCCCGGCCTTGCGCAGGTCGGCGGGGGCCAGATTCGCCGTAAGTCGTTTCATCGGGAAGCTTAGTCCAGAGTTGCGCACAGCAGCCCGCACCCGTTCGCGGCTCTCCTGCACAGCGGTGTCGCCAAGGCCAACTACGGTGAAGGCGGGCAAGCCTTGCGCAATATCCACCTCTACCTCAACCAGCACCCCTTCCAACCCAATCACGGCACAGCTATACACTTTGGCAAGCATGACATTCTCCACGGTGAAGTTCCTGTTTATGATGTACCGTCGTAGGTTGAACTTTAGTTACGATCACGAATCGTGAACAACTTCACGGAAGTCCTGACGGTATCTGTTACAACAGCGACACAATGGACGTTGCAGAGTTAGCTGTCTGGAACGAGGTTTGAAGGGGTCGAGTATTTTCTTCCACCGTTCACACTCCACTTGAGTGGAAGCACACACAAATTTGGAAGCGACTGCTGCGGCGTGGATGCAAATCAGGTGTATAATTAT